>CAJXRU010000090.1 GCA_913060565.1 uncultured Gammaproteobacteria bacterium
TCGGAGATGTGTATAAGAGACAGCCATCGTATAATTCAACTTCAACGTCTAATACAGGGAAACCAGCTAGAACACCTTCGTCCATCATTGAGGCAAAACCTTTCTCAACAGCAGGGAAGAATTCTTTAGGTACGTTACCACCAACAACAGATGAAGTGAATACGAAACCTGTACCCGGCTCACCTGGCTTGATGCGGTAGTCGATTTTACCGAACTGACCAGAACCACCAGATTGTTTCTTATGCGTGTAAGAATCTTCGATTGGCTGTGTGATAGTTTCACGGTATGCAACTTGTGGTTGACCAACTTCTAGCTCAACACCGTAAGTACGGCGTAGGATATCTACTTTGATATCTAAGTGAAGTTCACCCATACCAGATAGGATTGTTTCACCTGAATCTTGGTCAGTTTCAACTTTAAACGTTGGATCTTCAGCAACCATTTTACCGATAGCGATACCCATTTTCTCAGTAGAACCTTTATCTTTTGGCTTAACAGAGATAGAGATTACTGGCTCAGGGAATACCATTGCTTCTAAGATGATTGGATCTTTAGGATCACATAACGTGTGACCTGTTTGAACGTTTGACTTCATACCAACGATAGCGATGATATCACCAGCTTGTGCGCTAGTTAATTCGTTACGATCATCAGCTTGCATCTCACACATACGACCAATACGCTCAGTTTTACCTGTAGCAGCATTAAGGATAGTGTCGCCTTTCTTAAGCGTACCTGAGTAGATACGTACGAAAGTTAACGCGCCGAAACGGTCATCAGAGATTTTGAATGCTAACGCTTTGAAAGTCTCGTCTGGAGATACAGTTGCAACTGCACCCGTTGCTTCGCCTTCTTCATCAGTTAACGGCTGTGGGTCAACTTCAGTAGGGCTTGGTAAGTAATCAACAACAGCGTCAAGAATTAATTGAACACCTTTGTTTTTGAATGCACTGCCACAGTAAGTTGGGAAGAAGTCCATTGTACGAGTACCTTTACGGATACAACGTTTAATGTCTTCAATAGAAGGCTCTTCACCTTCCATGTATGCTTCCATTAGGTCGTCGTCTTGCTCAACAGCAGTTTCGATTAGCATTTCACGGTATTCTTCTACTTGGTCAACCATGTCCGCAGGAACATCTTTGATTTCGTAGTTTTCTGGAAGACCAGTGTCATCCCAAACCCATGCTTTACGAGTTAGAAGATCAACAACACCAACGAACTCATCTTCAGTACCGATTGGTAGAACCATTACTAATGGGTTAGCCGCTAGTACGTCTTGAGTTTGCTTTACAACGCGGTAGAAGTCAGCACCTAAACGGTCAAGTTTGTTAACGAAAATGATACGTGCAACTTCAGATTCGTTAGCGTAACGCCAGTTAGTTTCTGATTGTGGCTCAACACCACCAGAACCACAGAATACACCAACACCACCGTCTAGTACTTTAAGAGAACGGTATACTTCAACTGTGAAGTCAACGTGTCCAGGAGTATCGATTACGTTAAAACGGTGATCATCCCAAAAACAAGTAACAGCAGCAGACTGGATAGTAATACCGCGCTCAGCTTCCTGTTCCATGAAGTCAGTAGTTGACTCGCCGTCATGTACTTCACCAGTTTTGTGAATTTGACCGGTAAGCTTCAAGATACGTTCAGTTGTTGTGGTTTTACCAGCATCAACGTGAGCGAAGATACCAATATTTCTGTATTTTGATAAATCTGCCATTGTTTTACTCTATTAAAGTTGCTTTCTAAAATTAATGAGGGAGGGCGTGAAAGCTGCATAAATGCAGGCTTCTCAACAAAACCATCCCCATAGGGTTCTTTTTGTGACGCGACATTATAAAGGAATGACCACCAGATGAAAACTAGTAGCCTAAAAAAAGATATGGCTTAAGTCACAAAGCATGATTGGAATTAATGAGATAGGTAAAGATCACGTTCCGCATTTAAGACATCAATGATTGCTGGCGTCTTATTCAATGTTCTAATTGCGCCAAATAATGCTTTAGCTTCAGGGTATTGCTGACGCAGATAAACTAGCCATTGCTTAATGCGATTAGGATAATAAAGGCCTTTATCACCTTCTATTTCAAACGTAGTATAACGTCCAAGCAATGTTAATAGCTCTGAATACGACATTGGCTTTACACCGTGCTTTATCGTTGCAGCAAGATTGGGCATGGCTAAAGCACCTCGTCCGAGCATTAGGTTGTCACATTTGGTTTGTTGCTGACACGTTAACGCATCTTGCGCATTCCAAATCTCGCCATTAGCAATCAATGATATTTTCGCCTTTTCGGCAACTGGTGCAATAGCTTGCCATTTGATGGCATCTTTTTTATAACCATCGACTTTGGTACGGGCATGAATTGTCAATTCATTCGCTCCAGCGCTGACAATCGCATCACTGATTTCATGTACCGTATTAGGATCATCCCAGCCTAATCGTATCTTTACAGAGAAAACCTGATCATGAGGTATAGCTTCTCTCATTGCTTTAACAAGTTCATAAACGACATCCGGCTCTTTGAGCAATACCGCACCGCCTTTATTGGTATTTACAATCTTACTTGGGCAACCTAAGTTCAAATCGATACCGTGACTGCCTAATTCGATTGCACGATTAGCATGGTCACTCATTAAACCTGGGTGTTGTCCCAACAACTGCATGCGAATTGGAACACCCGCAGATGTCTTACCGCCATGATAAAGTTCTGGGCATAACTTATAAAAACTGCGCTCTGGCATAAACGTATCAGAAACACGCATAAATTCGGTGATGCATAAATCAAAGCCACCGAGTTCGGTCAGCAGTTGTCGCACCAAATGATCAATGACACCTTCAAGTGGTGCTAAAACTAACTTCATTTCAATACTTACTATTTATTCGTGGCGATTACGGTTGCAATCCAACGGTCGATTTTTGTTTCAAGTACAGCTAGTGGCAGTGCACCGTCAAGTAATACTTGATTATGGAAATCTTTAATATCGAATTGCTGGCCTAATGCTGATTCCGCGCGAGCTCTTAACTCCATAATTTTTAGTTGACCAATTTTGTAAGATAAGGCTTGCCCTGGAATAGCCATATAACGCTCAACTTCAGCAACCACATCAGACTTAGCCATCGTTGAGTTAGCCAGCATATATGCAATAGCTTGCTCTCGGCTCCATCCTTTTGAGTGTAAACCGGTATCAACGACTAATCGCATTGCTCGAAGCATTTCGTCGGCTAATTTTCCAAAATATTGATAAGGGTCGTCAAACAATCCCATTTCAATACCAAGCTGTTCGCTGTATAACGCCCAACCTTCAATGTAGGCAGTTTGGCCACCAAACTTTTGGAAATCCGGAATACCTTGTAATTCTTGCGCTAACGAAATCTGAAAGTGATGGCCTGGCGCCGCTTCATGTAATGACAATGTCATCATTCCCCATTTAGGCTGCGCCTTTAAATTAAAGGTATTTACATAGAACACACCTGGACGGCTGCCATCAGGGCTACCAGACGCATAGGACGCGCCTGCTGCACTTTGCTCGCGAAATGCTTCAACCGCTTTAACGATATATGGTGACTTTGGCATTATGTCAAAATATTGTGGTAAAACACCATCGATGCGTTTTTTATAGCCTTGATAGGCATCTATTAAATCTTGTTTCTCTGTAAAAAAGTATTCAGGTGATTGACTTAAATGATTGAAAAAAGCCTTTAAATCACCTTTGAAAGCCACTTTTTCTTTAACACCGTTCATTTCCTTTAGGATTCTTGCAACTTCACCTAGGCCTAACTGATGGATCTGCGCAACGTCCATGGTTGTCGTGGTGTGACTGTTCGCCAAATATTGATACCACGGTAGTCCATTTGGCAGGCTGCTATAGCCATCTGTTGCACGGGTATATGGCAGATAATGTTCACTAATGAAATCGATGAGTCCTTGATACGCAGGGATAATCTCGTTTGAAATTAGCGCCTCGTACTCTTTCGTTAGCTGAGTTTTATCAGTCAGCGAGATGCCATCTGGCATATTATTAATCGGTTGATAAAATATACTGCCATTGGCATCGTTAACTACTTGTGCTTCCAGCTGGCTTAGCAGGCGATTCACTAGCACTCGTGGTAACACAACTTTATTGGCAACGCCTTCTGACAATCGCTGTTTAGCGCTTTCAAACCACGCGACATATGCTCTTAATCGTTTAGCGAAATCGTTATAATCTTTAACAGAGTCAAATGGCTGAGCGCTTTGACCAGAGCCCAGTTGCGCCATTGTACTCATTAGAGAATCGAATTGTGTAAATGGAAGATAATGAACGGGAAACGCATTCCCTTGCAGTTCATTTTTAAGGTTTGCTTTGAGTATTTGATAACTGATCTTGTTAGGCCCTGACAACGCATCCACCGACAAGCTATTTAAGTAAGCCAACGTTTTTGACGTTAATTCATAGCGCTTTTTCAGATAATCATCTGACAGATCGTCCACGAATAAATCATTTTTTGAATAGTCGCCGATATACAAAGCGTATATCGGGTTTAATGCCATTTGTTGTTCGAAATATTGTTGTGCCAAAGTAGCAAAGTTCTGATTTTCATTCTGAACCTTATTTGGCATTTCCACCGCAATATTTTGTTGGGCTACTTGATAGCTGTTATCACAGGCCGACAATGTTAGCGCGCTGCATAATAATAATGGTTTTATCAAATTCATAATCTTCCCAACAAAATAACTTTTCAAATGCAAAAAAAAGCCCCGCACGAGGCGGGGCTTATACTAGCAGATTTTAACTGTCTATTAGGAATTAAATCGCAACATTACGACGCTTTGCAGTGTCTTTAATATATTTAATCCAAACGCCAGCATTCTTCGCTACGCTTTTTGTTTTCGCTTTCTGGACAGTACGCATTGTTTTTAGAGCAGTCTTATATTGACCATTATAAAAATATGCTTGTGCCAACGTAAACATAGCATTATCAGCTTTACGAAGCTTCTTATCGCCTAAAGCTAACTTAAGTGCTTTAATTGCATCACGATGCTTTTCAAGTTCAAACGCCAATGTACCTTGCTTATAGTAAAGTTCACCGTTGTTTTCAATTGCAGCCGCTTCGCCATAAAACTTAATTGCTTTCTTCAGCTCTTTAGCTTGATGCCAAGAAGAAGCAATTAGTTTAAGCATGCGTTCGTCACGTTCGATTAAACCAGCCTTCATGTGCTTATCCAATAAGGCAGCGGCACGATAAGGAATCATGTTGTTAGTATATAGTTGCGCTAACACCAAAATTTGACTTTTAGTTGTTAGGTAACCATTGATGTAAGCAATATGCATTGTTTCTAATGCTTTCTTATATTGCTCGTCTAACATGTAGAATTGACCTAACTGTGCCCAGTATTTGGCCTCAGTTGGGAACAGTCCTACCATAATTTCCAATACACCAATCGCTTTCTTAGGTTGCTTACTTTCATAATAAGCACCTAATTTTAATCGATAAGGTGAATCCTCTGGTTTTTCGGTTTGTAAAGCAATTGCCTTATCAGCTGGAGCAATAACATTCTGATACTGCTTCAACTCCATATAAGCTACGCCAATACGAACATAAACTTTAGGATCTTGTTTACCAGTAAACTCCATCCACAATTTATAGCTCTTAACCGCATCTTCAAATTGCTTTTCTTGAACCTGTAAATCAGCTAGCGTACGAATTGCATTTCCATGCTCATTAGTACTTAAAATATCTGCATCTACTGACGCTTGCAAATATTTAATAGCTTCTTTACCTTTGCCTTTTTGACCTGCATACATGCTACCTAAAAACTTTGCCATATAAGCTTTGTCATATGGTTTCTTAGGTTTAATTTCTAAAGCTAATACTAACGCTTCATCGATTTGATCAGCTGCATACAAATCATAGATTTTCGCCACTTTTTTACCTACACGTTCAGATAGCGTGTAAGTTTTTCGTTTCGAATTATCTTGAGCAAATGCTAATGCATCTGAAGATACACTAGATAGTCCAATCACCGACGTTAAGAATAAAGCAGCAAATTTAGTTGAATATTTCATCAATTATCTCCCCTGCTTATCTAATGTGAAGTCAAGACGAACAGTTTGGTTAGGCACTTTTTGTGGCTTACCGTCAACCATTTTCGGCTTATACTTCCAACGTTTTAACGCACGTCGTGCTTCTTTATCAAATAAGCGCTTTGGTTTTGCTTCGATAACTTTAACATCATCTACACCACCAATTTCGTTAATTGTAAAGCTTAGTACTACATAACCTTCTTTACCGTCACGTGCAGCCTTAATCGGATATCTTGGATCGATACGTACAACTGGTGTTGCTTCACCATCTTGCATCATACCAACACCAGGACCTTCCATTCCGGCAGATACACCACTAACTGCTACTTCACCAAGATTAAAATCCATACCAGTGTTAGCGTCAGAAGTATCCGGCTCCACTTGCGATGGTGGTGGCGGTGCATCTGGTGGCGGTGGCGGCTTAGGCTTAAAGCGTGTCTTCGTATTCGCCTTAGATTCTTCCCTATCAGGATTAATCACAATCGGCTCAGACTTTTCGCCTTTATCTATCCGTTCACCACCTAAATTAACCAAAAACGACATAAAGGCAAATAATGCGAAAGTGACAACGGCACCAAGTAATACGGCTACCAATGCTCTTATCATAATTACTCTCCTTCTGCGTTAACCATCAATTTATCAATGCCCGCAGCTTTAACTTGATCCATAACCTTGATAACAACGCCATGTTTAGCATCAACATCGGCCATGATCATTACTGCAGCTTCAGGTGATTCTGCAAGCATACGCTCAACGTTCGCACGGACACGTTTGATATCAACTACGCGTTTTTCCATGTGAATACGACCAGCTTTATCAACTGCAATAAAGATATTTGCAGAAGGCTTCTTAGTCGCTTGGGCAGCTTGTGGCTTATTAACATCAAAGCCAGCTTCTTTAACGAATGAAGTTGTTACGATGAAGAAGATCAACATGATAAATACGATGTCAAGCATCGGGGTCATATCTACTTCAGCTTCGTCATCTTCATGAAAACGTTTACGTGCCATAATTAATTCTCTCTCTAATGATGTGGCAGACTATCAACTAGCGTTTCACGTGCAATTTTTAGCTGACCAGCTAAACGTGCACTAAAGAAAACACCAGACAACGCAGCAACCATACCAGCCATAGTAGGCATTGTAGCCATCGAAATACCACCTGCCATTAGGCGGGCGTTCGACGTACCCATTGTTGCCATAACTTCAAACACGCTGATCATACCGGTTACAGTACCTAGCAATCCGATCATTGGACAAATTGCTACTAGCGTCTTGATGATAGTCATTCTCGCTGTTAATTTTTCATTGGCTTGGGAAATCCAGGCCTCACGGATGCGCTGGGCATACCAAGAAGTTGTATCTTCTCGAGCGTCCCACGCTGCAATTATACGCTTACGCTCTTTTGGAAATACGACTCTAAGGTACATATAACGCTCAAGCATTAAGCTCCACATTAAGAACAATGTTACTGCAACAAATAACAGTACATCGCCCCCAGTGGCCATGAAGTCCCTGATAGATTCCCAAAGGCCCATCAGGTAATAGATCATTACTTAGACTCCTTCTCGGCGTGCTCAGCGATGATACCAACGCTTTGCTCTTCAAGAATGTGTAAAAGTGCTTTAGAACGACCTGATACTACAGCGTGTACTAACATTAGAGGAAGTGCAGCTACTAGACCAAGAACCGTTGTTACCAATGCAGTAGAGATACCGCCAGCCATCATTTTAGGGTCACCAGTACCGAACAAAGTAATCGCTTGGAACGTGCCAATCATACCTGTTACCGTACCTAGAAGACCAAGCATAGGGGCAATTGCCGCTAATACTTTAATAATAGAAATACCACGTTCTAAACGAGGAATCTCTTTCAAGATTGCTTCATCTAACTTCAGTTCCAACGTTTCAACGTCAGTATCTTTAGAGTTATGGTAAACTTTTAAAATGTTACCTAGTGGATTATTCGTTGGTGTATTAGGGTTCTTAAGTTGAGCTTTAACTTTACCGCCTAATAGCGTTAATGTAACAACACGCTCAAGAGCAATTAATAAACCTAAGATTAATACTGCAGTAATGATGTAACCTACAGTCTCACCTTGGTGATACTTTTCTTCAAGTGTTGCTTGACCAGTTAGTAGGTTTAATAAACCACCGCGACCAGGATCAAGATAAAGTGAAGTATAACCAGAAGTTTCTTCTAGGTATGGTGCAACAGTACCAACAATGTGACCTTCAGGTTGACGAGCAAGCTCAGCAACACCGTCTTCACGGAATACTAGGTAACCGTCAGTATCTAATAAGTTAAATGCACCAACACGCGTCACTTTACGGTCAGCAGTGTTACCTTCAACATCTGATACAGGTACTGTAAATGTAGAAATTTTTGCAGATTCAGTCATTTCAGTTTGAAGAGCGAACCACAAGTTCTCTAACTCTTGTAAACCAGGAAGACCTTTTAGAGCGCCGATAGCAGCTAACTCTTCAGCACGACCAGGGTATTGTGCAGAAATTACAGAGGCAGCAACGATACCCGTTGCATCACCAGCAACACCACGTACAACACCAAACGCTTCTTTTAAATCGCCTTGTGCAGCAGCAAGATCAGCCGCTAACTCAGCCATGCGACGTTCGTTGTCAGCATGTTGTTTTAAAAGACGTGCACCACGTGCTTTTTCAGCGGTACGCTGCGCTTTCGCTTTACGTAATAATGCTGATTTATCTGCGCGAGCACTGCGGAACTCAGCTTCACGTTTCTTATCGATACGTGCTTCAGAGATACGCTCTTTTTTAATTTTTTCTAATAATTGGTCCAAAGTAACAGACGGTGCTGCTGCTTGAACAAAAGAAGCTGACATTGCTAATGAAGCAATAGCTAAACCTTTAAATAACTTATTCATTATTTAGCGCTCCCTACAGCTGGTACAGGTAATTTAACTAAGTTAGGAGATTTATCGCCACGAACTACATCAATAGCGTTACGAATTGGACGACGCCATTCATCACCTAACGCATCCCATTTCTTAGCAGATTTGTTCCAAACCCAAGTTTGCTTAGAATCTAGAGTTTGAGCAACAAGCGTTACACGACCAAACTGAAGAACATCAACAGTAAGTTCTTTACCGTCAATATTTTCTTTTCCTTGAGATACCTTAGAAGTACGGCCTGAATCTAGTTCGATTTGATATGCTTCTAATACTTTACGGTACTTTTCAGCCGTAGAAACATTAGAATCAAGCATCATTTCTTTTAGATAAGCGATACGATCTTCACGCTCTTTCTTTTCGAAAGGTAAATCAAGTGAAACGAACTCTTCGATTGTATCAATCATTTTGAACATCAGTGGAACAAGACCTTGACGAGTCTTATCAATACCATTGATATCTTGTTGAGTTGCATCAATTTTTGATTGCTGATCAGCTACTAAAGAAGCAACGTAATCATTGTATGAACGAAGACCATCAGTATCATCAACGACTTGACGATATTGGAATACTAGATCACCAGCTTGATCATGCAATGTGTTCACTTTCTTTTGTGAATTAGCTGCAGCTTTTTGAATAGTACCATCTGCATTTTGAAGTTTTTTAACTTCATCAGCGGCAGTGGCGGCGAAGGTTGTTGTAAGAGCAACGGCTCCCGCTATTGCTATAGCGATTTTATTTTTACTTAACTTGGACATAGTTCCTAACCAAATTTATTGTGGAAACTGCTGAAGTCTCGTAAGTACAAATGTACATACTTATGACACTCACAGAACGTCTTTAGGTTTTAATATTATATTATTTATACCTGATCCCTTCAGTTTGAAGGGGCAAAACCGATGCCATCATTTCACATTCATTATTTCACTGTCAACAGCAAATCCATGGTTTAGTGACTTACCAAGCGTTCACGTAAACTCATGAAATAAAATAAGTTTAACATTTAAATAACATCAAGATCACATTAGAGATACATTATTCTTCAGACTTAATTGACATAGTATGTCAAATATCGCACCAGTATTTTCTAAAATACACGTTCTGTTACATAAAACTAAAAACCTATTACAACTTTATATTTCATCCATAAAGCTGAATAGAACTTGTTATCTACGACAATCTAAACAACCTCAAATAACAACATTAAACCGCTGATAAGCTTAGAATTATCTAAAAACAAAGTTTACTGCACTAATGGCAACAAATGGTTTATCACTGGCTCTAAGGCCTTAAATTTATGAAACACTCAGATACATTTCCAACCCCAAAACACACAGTTTTCCATACGTAACAAAATGTTAATTTAATGTAATTTTGAATTATTTATGACAAAGCGTTGAGAAGAACGTTCAAAAATACCAGTAAACCACTGATATTTAAATGGTTACATAAAAAACAATTGGCATTGGCGGCTATTAAAATATCTGAACTAATTTTCAAAACCAGCAGTTTCTGATTAAAACCTCTCTTTATTCGGATAATTATGCGTAAGTTTGCTATCATTGCTGCCTATTATTCTTGTGTTTATTACCTCCATGCTCTCAGCTAAAGTTCAACAATCGATCCAGCATTGCTTTAAAAACTTCAAAACCAATATTCCGAATTTCGTTTCTCGAAAGGAACAAAATTATATGGTTGCTCAAACAGCAAAAATTTTAGGCGGTGATTTTGAAAAGTCGCGCCGTATTGGTGTCATTGAGGCAGGAACAGGCACAGGTAAATCACTCGCCTATTGTCTTGGTGCGATTGTACTCGCCAAATCACTCAATAAAAAAGTATGTATATCTACCGCAACCGTTGCATTGCAAGAGCAACTACTTGAAAAGGACCTGCCTCTGTTTAGGCGAATTAGTGATTTAGACTTTTCGTTTGGGCTGATTAAAGGACGTCAACGCTATATTTGTGCGAGTAAACTAGAACTACTAGCCGACCCAAATGCATCAAACTCACAAGCTAATTGGCAACAACCGCCAGATGAAAACACGATAAAACTTGTAAAAAAGCTATGGAAGAGCTGGACGAATAAAGAATGGGACGGAGAGCGAGATAGTTGGGCGACGCCAATTCCTGATGTGATTTGGTACCAAATACAGTGCGATAAGTTTGGCTGTAATAAACAACTCAGCGCACATCGCCAATGTCCTTTTCACAAAGCACGTGAAAAAATTGATAAGCTTGATGTCCTCATTGTTAACCACAGCCTTCTACTTGCTGATCTAGAGTTAGGTGGCGGTAAGATATTACCCGAGCCTCAAGATATGTTTTACATTATTGATGAGGCTCATCACCTACCAGAAAAAGCAAGAGACTTTTCTAGTGCTTCTTCAAGTGTTCTTGCCACAATGGATTGGCTAACCAAAATGGATCTTTTAGGTAAAAAGATCGCTGATAGTATGAAAAGCGATCAACTGATTGGCCCATTAATGAAACTCAGTGACCATTGCAATGAGTTACGTTCAGAACTAAAACTTATTCATCAGTGGCTCACCAATAATAAGTCCCTCTTTAATAATGAAGACAATCGCCATCGATTTGAGAATGGTGTTGTTCCCGAGAGTTTGATGCCGCTTGCTATCAATTGTGAAGAATTAAGTAAAATGGCCTTAAAAGCACTCAATAAAGTCCATCAAGTAGTCATGGACTCCTACAAAGATGGTGATATAAGTCCGTGGAAGATTGAGGCGATTCTTGGCGATTTAGGCACTACAATCGCCCGTATGGAAAACAACCATAAGCTATGGGCAATGTATAAACGTGTTGATAGTAAAAACGTCGCCCCAACCGTACGATGGATTGAGTTAACGGATGATACAAAGAGCGAATTTGTTTTGCACGCAGCGCCAATAGAGGTTGGTTATTTTTTAGAAGACTATCTCTGGTCTCAAGCGATGGGGGCTATATTGTGCTCGGCAACCATTACGGCACTTAATTCATTTGATCACTTTAGACGCAGTGCCGGTTTAAAATCAAATGATGGTACCCAATACATCAAATTAAACTCTCCATTTGATTTTAAGAATAATGGTGAATTAATCATTCCCAAGATGTCAGTAGAGCCAAGTAGTGATAGTTTCACCCATGAAGTAATTAAAGATTTATCACAGCGACTTACTAAGAAAGATGCAACGCTCGTTTTATTCTCCTCCTACTGGCAGATGAATCAGGTTGCCAAAACATTACGTGAACAACACAAATTCTCATTATTAGTGCAAGGTGAAGCGTCTCGAAATGCACTGCTAACGCTGCATAAAGATAAATGTGACAGCAAACAAGGCAGTATTTTTTTCGGCACTAGCAGTTTCTCTGAAGGTCTTGATTTACCAGGCAACTACCTAACTAAATTGATAATCACCAAATTGCCATTTGCCGTGCCAAATTCGCCGATTGAACAAGCCCATAGTGAATACATTAAAAGCAAAAACGGAAATCCTTTTATGGTATTAACAATCCCAGATGCATCACGAAAATTGATCCAATCTTGTGGTCGACTATTGCGCAACGAAGGAGATAAAGGCACTATCACCATTTTAGATCGACGATTAGTGACCAAACGCTACGGCCAATCACTTATTGATTCCCTGCCACCATACAAAGTTACCATTGAGCACTAATTAATGATTGAGTTTTTAGACAGTATTCCGCTGTGGTTTATTTTATCTAGTGTTGCCCTGATTGCTGGATTTGTTGATGCTATCGCAGGCGGCGGCGGGTTATTAACTGTCCCCGCTTTGTTAAGCACAGGAATGCCGGTACATATGGTGTTAGGAACAAATAAGCTTGCATCGAGCTTTGGCACGGCGACTGCCAGTTATACATTTTATAAAAATAAATTATTTTCGCCAAAATTGTGGATCCATTGTGCTGTATCGACTTTTATTGGAGCCTTACTTGGTGCCTTTGCTGTTTATTTAGTGTCTGGTGAATTCTTAGAAAAAATACTGCCAATTTTAATCATCGCCACCGCAGTATATACCTTGTTTAAGAAATCTCCGCCTTCCACAACCTGCTTAAAAAAATCTAAACCTTGTCGATTAAAACAATGGCTTCAGGGGCTCACCATCGGTTTTTATGACGGTTTTGCGGGCCCCGGTGCAGGCGCATTTTGGACGGTATCTGGCCAAATACTTTACAAGATAGATATCTTACTCAGTAGCGGCGTTGCAAGGGCGATGAACTTTATTAGTAACTTCACAGCGTTAATTACCTTTGTGATTCTTGGCCAAGTTGACTACCTTATCGGAGTTACGATGGGAGTATGCTTGATGATTGGTTCGGTTATTGGCGCTAAAGCAGCAATCCGTTTTGGGAGCAGTTTTATTCGTCCAATATTTATTTTTGTTGTTTTATGCATCAGTGCAAAACTTGCCTGGAGTGCTTGGCTGTGATCGAGACGCTAAAAAAAGTCCGGCACATTCTAAACAAACTAGCAAAAGAGGCTGCCCTTTATGATCAAACCAATGTCATTCCAGATCTAGCCCGTAAAGCAATCTTTGAAGATCGTCTTTTTAAATCTCAATCACGACAACTTATTCATTACGTCAAAGAAAGCCAAGCCCTCGTCAACCACGTTCAAACCTTAATCGACAATAAAAGTGGCAATAGCATCATTGCTTTTCAGTGCGATAAATTAGTTGATCAATGCCAAGCCATAAAAAAAGCATTAACAAGCCAAGAATTACAAGGACAAAGTTACAAAATTGACAAAGAGAGCAAGGCAAGGACATTTCAGAAAAAACAAGCACCTGGTGATAGTTTCAAATGGCTTGCTCAAAAAATTATTGGCAACAGTCAGCAGCTCTATCAAGAATTATCAAAACACCACGAATATAGAAGTCGCTTTAATCAACAAATACATAAGCTTAGTCAGAAACTTAGTACTATCAACGCAGCTGATAAATTACCTATACAACAAGAAATACTCAAATTACAAAAGCGCCTTGGGCAATGTAACAAAGCGATTTATTTCATCGAGCAAAAAATTGAAAACCTTGAGAAAGGCAAACGTCCATTCTAGGAGATAAAATGACTGAACCGACCCCGCTAGAGCAAGCACCAGATCATATCAAGCTCGCCGTTGACTTAATCGATATTCTCGAACAAGCAAACCTTTCTAAAGAAACAATTCTAAAAGCGTTAGAGATCGTAAAAAATGACTTCGAGCAGCATCAACAATAGTAGAATTAAACGTCGTATGAAAAAATTGATGATTGGTATTGCTATACTGGCGGCTATCTTGATTGGTATCAGAAGCGTTGTGCCAACGCATATCGATAAGTCTCGTAATCACGTAATGCAGCACCAACCGTATAAACTGTCAAACAGCAGCAAGTCATTCCATCAATCACTATTCATTGGCGATTGGCATAGCGATAGCACTTTGTGGAATCGCAATCTATTAGAGAAAGCTAACCACGGACACATGGACTTACCTAGGCTTAAAACAGGTAATGTCGCACTGCAAATGTTCACAACGACGACTAAAAGCCCACGTAATCAAAACTATAACAATAATGACGCGAATAGTTTAGACAACATTACCCTACTAGCGATTGTTCAAGGATGGCCTTTTCGTACCTGGTTTAATTTAACTGAGCGTGCTATTTATCAAGCAGCCAAGCTAAAAAATGCCATAAAAAATTCCCCTTCATCATTTACACTAATTACTAACCGCCAAGAGTTGGCCGCTCTCATCAACGCGCGCGAGCAAGGAAATGAAATAGTTGGCGCAATGCTGGGCACCGAAGGTTCTCATGCCTTAGAAGGCAACATCGATAACATTAAGAAGCTCTATGACGAGGGCTTTCGCATGATGAGTTTACAGCACTTTTTCGATAATCGTTTGGGCGGTTCTTTGCATGGTCGATCTAACGCCGGACTAACCGCTTTTGGACGAGAGGTTATACAGGCGCTTAACGCTCAATCAATAATCATCGACGTTTCTCACTCATCACCTCAGGCTGTTAGTGACGTGTTATCAATTTCAACATCACCTATTGTAGTAAGCCACACTGGATTATACGGTTTTTGCCCTAGCGCGCGAAATATCAGTGATACTTTAATGAAAGAGATTGCGGCTAAAGGTGGCATTATCGCATTAGGATATTGGCCTGCCGCAGCCTGTGATACCTCACCACAACAAATCGCCAAACAAATAGCCTACGGTATAGATCTTGTCGGCGCTCAACACATCAGTTTAGGATCAGATTTCGACGGTGCTGTAACCACCGGAATTGACACATCAGAACTCGCAATAATTACTCAAGAATTATTAAAATTAGAAGTATCAACGTCAGATATAAAACGAGTAATGGGAGAAAATATGAAAAACTTTTTATTGAAGCAATTGCCAGAGAAATAAAACGGGAAATTGTCGCTTGCACCATAAGTTTTCATAAGCGTCAGTTAACTATCAATAAGTTAGCTTTAACTTTGCACCATATGTTTGCATAAAAGTGAAGCATAAGCTTTCACAACTAACTTTATATTTAATTTCATTAATTATGATATGTAGTAAACTTACTAAATTTAGCTACACATCATAGTTACTAATGAATTGAGAAACATTGTTTGATGTTTCTTGCTAATTTTTATAGTTACATAATTTCCGCATAATAAACTAAATTGGGAATGATTTTTTTAAGTTTTTTAAAATAGTCCTCTCTTAATATCAAATCACAACCTTCTAACTTTGCAATATTTGAGTCTGCACCTACGAATGAAGCGCCATTACCGATTAGCTGCTCCCTCCAACATCTAAATATTAAAACAATTTCATCATTGTTATTTAATGCTCGTAGCCCATGTTGATAGCTATCTAATCTTAACTCAAGTGTATTAAGCAGCTCACTATTCATCCACAAT
The DNA here is from genome assembly GCA_913060565.1 of uncultured Gammaproteobacteria bacterium. Taxonomy (GTDB): domain Bacteria; phylum Pseudomonadota; class Gammaproteobacteria; order Enterobacterales; family Psychrobiaceae; genus Psychrobium. Next base: position 15,916 of record CAJXRU010000090.1, read on the forward strand.
ACGTATTGGGTTTCGATACTATTAAAGTTTGAATTAAAACCTTGTATACATGGTACACCGATACAATAAGAGTTATCCCAAATATGATGGGATAGATCTACCTCAATTAGAGGGTTTGAAGCGATCTCAAACGGAAGTAGGCCCTCAAATATTACACCACCTTTACAGCTCCTTTCTTTATCGTATTCACTTTCACTTAACTCTCTCTCAAATCTTGAGATTATTCTAAAGTCATTTTCATAATCAGGCTCTTTAAAACCTGCGACAATATCAGAAGGCTTTAGCACGTAAGAAGGTCTTTGAATTAAAGATATAGAAGTGGCGATAATTGTTTTTACATCCAATCTCATTTCACTTTCAAGAGAAAATGAGCTCTTATGTTCGTTATATAAATACTCATTCATGTATTTAAAAACTAAGCTTTCTAGATATGCGTTAGGAGATAACCTCTGGTGGGAACGATTAACGAATACGTTCAATTCATCCTCGTTAACGTTTTTTATTATTTTATCTTTTATTAAATTTATATCGACACCAATATTGCTCAAATAAACGAGATATTTGTTCTGATTGATATTATCTAATATTTGCCTATTCATGCTCTGCCTCACTCAAAATATTTTGGCAAGCACTGTGGATATATAAGTTGTCTATAATAAGAGCATTATTCAATTCACTTTTAATGCTATTCAATAATGAAGGGTGGTTACCCATCTCGATTACAAATAGTTCCAATATAGCTGTAACTGACAATTTATGAAAACTCTCTATATTATTAAAAAACCACTTAAAGGGTTTAATTAATAGCGTATCATCATGCTTCATGAGGTAGCTAATAGCTACAATGATATCTTTTTGAATAAAGATATCTAAGTTTTTAGTTTTACTAAGAATCATTACTATCGCCAGTTCATCATGATTCATGCCTGAAATTTCGGTACTCTCTACATTTTCCCATTTAAAATCATTCGTATCCGGTAATCTATTTTCAATAAAATCAAAACTACTTCTGTACATTGCTAAAATAGACTCACCTTCTAAGCCTGCATATTCAAAAGCAATAATTAGGTTGGCAACATATTTATATAAATAATTAGATGTTAAAAATACTTCATGCAGAGCTTTTGCTAATACAGTTAGTGATTCTTCTTTATCGATTTTTACTGCATTTTTTAGTGATACTTTATTTACGAAACTTGAAAACCAACCGTCCTTAGAATAAGCGAAGTTATTAACAAATAGAAAAATTTTAGTTTCGTTCGACAGGGGCAATTGCTCAATTAAAGCCTGTATTTTATTAAAATGTTCTTCGGTATCACTTGGAAACCTCTTTGTTATAATTGAAATTAATAACTCTTTAGTAAGTTGTTCATTCCTACTTTCTTGAAGATAAAAATAAAGGTAATTACAATCTGTATTGCATAATTTATCTTTATTATCATAATACTCTATTAACTCAGAATCACTTTTATCACGCAATGAAACCTCTATGCAAAGCTGTTTAGTTAAACTTTCACCTAGTTTTTCATTTTCATAAGTACTAGTTAATGTTTCTTTTTTTGACCTTTTATTACAAGTTGGACGAGTTATTCCGAATCGGTCCTTCAATTGATAAAATTTAGCCTCCGTTTTATTGCTTATTTCATTATCAGAATAAGTCCAATCTCTGATTGATAAGTTGATTAAAGAGAGTTCAGCTAACTTCTTATCTATATTTTCTATTTTAGTAATGACATCCAAAAAGCCATCAAGGTAATTATCTCTAGTATTTGTTGGGGACAATTTATATAAAAAATTAAGAACTATAGGGTCAACAGAATGACTTTGTTGTAAATATACAACAAACATGTAATCCAACTTCCAAAAATACTCATTCGTTAAAAATTCATCAATTAAGTACATAGTGGCTAGCTCATGCTCAACACTTAACAGCTGCTCAAACCAGCTTATAGCCAACCATCTAATGCCTTTACGGTCTTCCGTATGCTTCATTACAGCATCACTTAGGTACTTCAGCTTTCTAGTGTATTGCTTGGCGAAGTCTGGATTAATGTTATTAATAGCAGGTAATGGCTCTATAAGCTCTGTCAAGGTCGTATCTTTACGAGAGGTGTAACTAGTAATTAGCAAAAGAGCCTTTTTCAGTTCGCCTTTGGCTTCATTAATCATTCCTACTTTTCCATAATAAATGGACTTCCTAAATGAGTATTCTGCATGCTCGTAATATTCATCGTTTTCTGCTTTATCAAACTGCTCATAGGCATCAATAACCAAATGAATATTTTTATCATTTAAGAATTTTTTCTCGACTATGGGTATTATTGGATGTGGTATTTGCATCAAATCTGAAATTGCTTCTTCCCATGATTGCTTTGATACTATATATCTTAAAGACCGCTCAATAGTATGCTCAATTAGGCCACTATGAGTATGAGTAAAAGTTACTGCTCTTGGTTCTCCTTTAAAACGATCTGTATCGCTAGCTAAAAATTTAATATTTTCTAGAATTTCTTTTTCTTTGCTTGTATCAGCGCAAGTATTTTCAATTATAAATAACCTAATGAAATACTTTATCCAATTTCGTACGAAATTGTGTGAGACTATTCCTTCTTCAAAATCAATTAATGCATCTACATCTGACTGTGCATGTCGTTCAACATTAAAGTAAAACTTGTCTAATTCATTATTTTGAATATGCTCATCTATAAAACTTAAGTCTAGGGGCTCTATTTCAGAAAATTGTTTGTCATCCGAAATCAAAATCCTTTGTTCACAATTTGTTCTCTCGAGAGCAGCATTAATCCTAAGTGCAATCGTTTCATCTTCATCGTTATCAACGCTTTTATAATGATGAAGTATCACTTCAAAACCTTTTATCTTAAATACTTCTTCAATAAAAATTCTGAGAAAATCAGAATATTCATCAGGTAAGATAGAAT
>CAJXRU010000091.1 GCA_913060565.1 uncultured Gammaproteobacteria bacterium
CTATCCTCTTCGTCGGCAGCGTCAGATGTGTATAAGAGACAGAAATAATAATGTGGCATCGGTGCCGGGAATTAATGAGCTGCTATCAACAACCTGATGTTGCTGCTTTTGATAATACGCTAAAAACGCGTTTCTAATTTCTGCGGTTGTCATGTGCATAGCCATTTCCTGAACTGCTTCACTAAAATAAAAATATCGCACATTATAAGGTCACATCAGCCCAATGAGCCAGTAATAACCTTAAATTTTGTCGAGTTTTTCATAAAATAAATGAGGAAATGATAGTTATTCTTAACAACGAAGGAGCGCGGTGAAGGATCTCTAGTGATTAATTTGAGAGCAGGCTAGTAAAATAGTAAATTTAGGGCAAAAAAATAGCAGCCACATGGCTGCTATTTTTCTATCAATCATGGCTTAGATAGCCAATATCGAATTTATTCTTCTGGCGCTTCTAATGGCTCTTCATCAGGTTGGTCAGTTGGTTTGATCAATAGTGCATCACGAAGTAGGCCTTCGATTTCTCCAGTTACTTCTGGATTCTCTTTCAAGAAATTAATGCTGTTCGCTTTACCTTGACCAATCTTGCTGCCTTTATAGCTATACCAAGCACCTGCTTTCTCAACTAGTTTCTCTTTAACACCCCAGTCGATTAGCTCGCCATATTTAGACGTACCTTCACCATAAAGGATTTGGAATTCAGCTTGCTTAAATGGTGGAGAAACTTTGTTCTTAACCACTTTAACGCGAGTCTCATTACCCACAATCTCATCACCATTTTTAACCGCGCCAATACGACGGATATCCAAACGAACAGATGCATAGAACTTAAGTGCATTACCACCTGTTGTTGTTTCTGGGTTACCAAACATGACACCAATTTTCATACGAATTTGGTTAATGAAGATACATAGCGTGTTAGAACGCTTAATGTTAGCTGTTAACTTACGTAGTGCTTGTGACATCAAACGCGCTTGTAAACCCATGTGAGAATCACCCATATCACCTTCGATTTCAGCTTTAGGCGTTAACGCTGCTACCGAATCGACAATGATTACATCAACAGCGCCAGAGCGCGTTAACATATCTACAATTTCAAGGGCTTGCTCACCAGTATCTGGCTGAGAAACTAACAATGAATTGATATCAACGCCAAGCTTAGTCGCGTAAATTGGATCAAGTGCATGCTCTGCATCAACAAACGCACACACTTTGCCTTTCTTTTGCGCTTCAGCAATAACTTGTAGCGTTAAGGTTGTTTTACCTGATGATTCAGGACCGTAAATTTCAACGATACGTCCCATCGGCAAACCGCCTATGCCTAACGCAACATCCAATCCAAGAGAACCTGTTGAAACCGATTCGATATCCAATGCTTTAGCTTCACCTAAACGCATAATAGAACCTTTACCAAATTGCTTTTCAATTTGACCTAAGGCGGCTTCAAGTGCTTTTGTTTTGTTAGCGTCCATCAATTGCTCCGTAAGAAAATCTGTTACTCAGTTAATGCAAATTAGTATACTGTACAGTCATACAGTATCAAGTTTTTTTTTGTTTAATTTTTAATAGGAGTAAAATAACAATTTAAGTCTCTGATTTTATGTAATATAAATAATAAAATAAATTTTAGGGTATACAGTAAAAACAAAAACCACTGTATAACGATACACAGTAGTTTTACTGGTTAACTTAGATGGTTGATTTTAAATCGCGGAAATTCAGGACTATTTGTAATAGGCAGCTACTTAAAGCTGTTCAACTTAGTAGTATTTGGGGTTAGTAAACCCTCTGCGCTAATCTTACTAATTTACCTAAAATCAACTGTTAAAAATTGAGGTCTAGTTAAATCATGTCGACGTAATGACGGCGAACCGTCATAAAAAAAATACATACAATGATTTTTAAAATTGTTGTTACTTATCTTTACTAATCGATTCACGTACCTTTGCCTCGTCATTCTTTTTAACAAATTTCTTTTCGTTATATTTAGTCAAACGGAAGTCTTCGGCCTTAGTGATACACATACTGTTATCTTTAGAAGAATATGTAAAAAGCTTATTACCAATAACACTTATATAGCGAAACTTTTCACTTTTCGTCGAGTTACAATACCCTTTAGCATTAACGAAATAGCCAATAGCTTCATGATTTGATGCAATAGCCCCATTATCACTGCCTTTATTAAATAAGTAGGTAGGTAAAAAGCAAATTAAAGTGATTATTCCCACTCTAATTTTATCTGGAAAATTAAAAAACTTTTTTTTACTGGTCAAGAAAAACACTATAAGTAAAGCAGAGGCCAATGGATAGATGCCTTGTAACTTGTTATACCCATCCTCAGATACAATAAGATAAACCCAATAACCAATTATGCAGAAGAATAGGACCATAAAATACAGATTATAAAAATGTGTAAACCATTTATAGAACCCTCCCATCTCAATAATTTCTTTATTATTTTCTTTCGATGTAGCATTCATTCCGTCTAAAGATGAGTATAAAACTAATACTCCAATTGCTGGTAATGCTGGATATACCGATGCTTTGACGATATCAGTTAGAGCAATGTATGAAAGAATATTAATATCAAAATAAATCCAAAATCCCCAGAGATAAGATATCCCTGAAAAAATAGCAGTTGAATAAATAATAAGTGTTATATCAATTTTATTGTCCATAATTTCTTCATCAGTATAAGTTAATCTATCAGCATTACTTTGCATTCATTTTTTATAATTTTATAGAACAAAAAAGCAATGTAAAGCTTTGACTTGTCTACAGATTGACGGCACAACTCAGTTCAATTAAGCTTGCTTCAGATTACCTCAGCGCAGGTGCTTTTTAAGATCGTCGTAGGCAGTGGGTTTATATTCGGTTCAATTCCCCCTGCCCCAAACTAGTCAAAATTACCTAACTTTCATCACCAAGACAAAAACCAACCCAACTTTAAATCTAACAATCCGCATTAATCCCTCAAGCTACTTTTGGTTTTAAACGCATTCGCGTATCCTTAGCTGGTATTTTAATTTTATAGATTTTATCGTTTTTTATGAGCACGCCAACGTTAACGCCTGAAACAATGTCATCGCATACACCAATGATGCAGCAATATCTCGCCATTAAAAATGAACACCCAGATACGCTGGTGTTTTATCGCATGGGAGATTTTTACGAACTGTTTTTCGATGATGCCAAAAAAGCCTCTGAGCTATTGGGAATTACCCTAACAGCGCGCGGAAAAACAGGCGGTAATGCTATTCCGATGGCGGGTATTCCTTATCACTCGGCGGATAACTATTTATTAAAATTGGTAAACCTTGGTGAAAGTGTTGCTATTTGTGAGCAAACTGGCGATCCAGCAACCAGCAAAGGGCCTGTAGAGCGTCAAGTTGTGCGTATTGTTACGCCGGGAACTATCACTGATGAAGCATTGTTAGGCGATAGAAAAGATAACATTATTGCCTGTGTTTTCGAGCAAAAAAATGTCTTTGGTTTTGCGACGTTAGACATCGCCAGCGGTGAATTTAACATTAGTGAACTAACGACTACTGAGCAATTTGAGTCTGAGCTTCACCGCACTAATCCTGCTGAGATTTTATATTTAGAGCAATGGGATAACCTTGAGCTGTTAGGTCAGCGCAGTGGGTTACGCGCGTGTCCGGCGTGGGATTTTGATTTAAGCACCGCGAATGATTTGCTCAATCGTCAGTTTAAGACCGACAGTCTCGAAGGTTTTGGTGTTAATAAAGCGAAAGTTGCATTAATTGCTGCTGGCTGTTTAATGCAATATGTGAATGATACGCAGCGCGTGGCACTGCCTCAGATAAGACAAATCAAGTTAACCAATCAAAACAATTGCATTATTTTAGACGCGGCGACTCGTCGTAATCTTGAATTAACGCAAAACATTAGCGGCGGTTTTGACAACACCTTAATGTCGATTTTAGATCAAACCGCCACGGCGATGGGCTCTAGACTCTTACAGCGCTGGATCCACCAGCCATCAAGAGATCAGCATTTAATTACTCAACGTCACAACGCCATTGATTCATTAATCAAACAGCAAAATATAGATCCTATTCACGATATTTTAAAACACGTTGGCGATATAGAGCGTGTGTTAGGGCGTATTGCATTAAGATCGGCGAGACCGCGCGATTTTTCAAAATTGCGTCAAGCACTGAGCTTTTTACCAAGCATTCAAAAGCTGCTGTTAGAGAATAAACAATGTGATCGATTAATGCAGCTCGCTAAAGAAATTAAGGTGTACCCTGAGCTACATCAGCTATTGACGGCGGCGGTTGTTGAAAACCCACCATCATTAATTCGTGATGGCGGCGTTATTGCTCCTGGCTACAATAGCGAGCTTGATGAATGGCGCACCTTAAGTAAAGGCGCTACTGACTATGTTGATCAATTGGAAGAACGTGAGCGCGAAGCCACCGGATTATCATCACTGAAAGTCGGCTATAACCGAGTTCATGGCTACTATATAGAAATTAGTAAATCACAGGCCGAGCAAGCGCCAGTGCATTATGTTAGACGCCAAACCCTAAAGAATAATGAGCGCTTTATTATTCCTGAGCTTAAAGCTCACGAAGATAAAGTACTCAATAGCCAAGGCAAAGCGCTGGCGTTAGAAAAAGTGCTCTATGAGCAGTTATTCGATCAACTGATGCCTCAGTTAGCGTTATTGCAAAATACCTCAAGTGCCCTTTCACAACTTGATGTGCTTAATAACTTTGCTCAACGCGCCTTGGATTTATGTTACCACCGTCCGCGTTTTCACGCTGGCATTGGTATTTCATTGCAAGAGTCTCGTCATCCAGTTGTCGAACAAGTGATGGATACGCCATTTATTGCTAACCCTGTCGAATTATCTAGTGAGCGCCAAATGTTGGTTATCACAGGACCTAATATGGGCGGTAAATCGACGTATATGCGCCAAACAGCGCTTATTTGTCTGATGGCGCATATTGGTTCTTTTGTGCCAGCAACCAACGTGTCAATTGGTAGTATTGATAGAATCTTCACCCGCATTGGCGCATCAGACGATCTTGCTAGCGGCCGTTCAACCTTTATGGTTGAGATGACAGAAACTGCAAATATCTTACACAACGCCACAGAGCATAGCTTGGTGTTGATGGATGAAATAGGTCGTGGTACCAGTACCTTTGATGGTTTGTCACTGGCGTGGGCATCGGCGCACTACTTAGCGACTAAGTCGAAATCACTGACTTTATTTGCCACCCACTATTTTGAGCTGACACAGCTTTCAGAACATCTAAACCAAGTCAAAAACGTGCATTTAGATGCAATTGAACACGATGAATCTATCGCATTCTTACATCATGTTGCTGATGGCGCGGCTAATAAGAGTTACGGTATTCAAGTCGCACAACTTGCAGGTATTCCAAAGGTTGTAACACAAATTGCCAAGGCGAAATTAACAGAGTTAGAGTTAACAGGCCAACAATCGTCAGAGATTTCTATGGCAATGCCGACTATCGTTGAAGACAATGAAAACGAGCAGTTAATTTCAGAGCTTAAAGCGTTAAACCCTGACGATTTGTCACCAAAAGAAGCACTTAACTTGCTCTATTCATTAAAGGCTCAAGTTAAATAATGCTTTAAGCTATTTATGATGACGCAATAAAAAAGCCAGTGAAGTTCACTGGCTTTTATGTTTTGAGAGCTGTACTGAGTTTGTTTATGTTCCCGCAGGAAACAAGGTTTCAATTGATAACCCTTGGCTCTTCATAATGTCTTGCATACGCTTTAACGCTTCAACTTGAATTTGGCGAACACGCTCACGTGTTAAACCAATTTCACGACCAACCACTTCAAGCGTTGATGGTTCATGTCCTAATAATCCAAAACGACGGGCTAACACTTCACGCTGCTTGGTATTCAGTTCATTTAACCAACGTACTATGCTGTCGTTGATATCATCTTTCATCGTTGTAGGCTCTGGTGAATAATGATCACCTGCTGATACGATATCTAGTAAACCTTTTTCGTTAGCGCCACTGATAGGAGAGTCAACCGATGATACTTTTTCATTGAGCTTAAGCATTTTGCTCACATCACCCACTGGCTTATCTAGCTTGTGTGCAATATCTTCAGCCGTTGGCTCATGGTCAAGCTCTTGTGCTAATTCACGTGCAGTACGCAGGTAAATGTTTAACTCTTTAACGACATGAATTGGCAATCGAATGGTGCGTGTTTGGTTCATGATCGCACGTTCAATTGTTTGGCGGATCCACCAAGTAGCATAGGTTGAGAATCTAAATCCACGTTCTGGGTCAAATTTTTCAACCGCACGAATAAGCCCTAAATTACCTTCTTCAACAAGGTCAAGTAATGCAAGTCCGCGATTTAAATATCGACGTGAAATTTTTACGACAAGTCTTAAGTTACTCTCAATCATGCGTCGTCTCGCAGCGGCATCACCTCGTAGTGATAGGCGCGAGTAATATACTTCTTCTTCGGCTGTTAAGAGTGGTGAGAAACCAATTTCACTCAAATAGATTTGAGTGGCATCCAAATGGTTTGATTTTTCAGTTTCAACTGTTTGTGCAGTTGTAGTTGCTGTTTTACGTCCCATAATATTCTCCCTGATAGCTAACAATGACACCGCATTGAAAAAGCGCATAATTAAATAAGTTATCGTTTAGGAAGATAGTTTTTCGGATTAACTGATTTACCGCGGAACCGAATTTCAAAATGAAGTTGAACACGTTCTGACTCGGTGTTCCCCATTTTAGCAATAATTTGACCTTGCTTAATTCGTTGTTTTTCCTTGACAAAAATTGAATCATTGTGTGCATATGCACTTAAGTAATTATCGTTATGCTTGATAATAATCAAGTTTCCATAACCTCTTAAGGCATTGCCAGCATAAACAACCTTGCCCGCGGCAGAAGCGACTACATTGCTTCCCTTTAATCCTGCTATATCTATCCCTTTGTTTCCCTGCTTAGTCGCAGAGTACGCCGATACTACACGCCCTTTCGCTGGCCAAATCCATTTTGAGATCTTTTTAGCGTAGTTACTTTTCTTTTTAACAGATGAAACAACTTTTACGTTTTTCGTCTGCTTGTTTGTAGAGCGTTTTGGCTTAATTACATTTTTAGAATACGTGTCTTTATTTTGGCGATCAAGTTTTTTCTGCCATTTTTTTGACACCTCGGTTTTTTTGACTACCTTAATAGGTGGTTTTTTATTAACCAGATTTAACGTCTTTCCGGGATAGATAATATAGGGAGGTTTTATGTTGTTGATTCTTGAGAGTTCTTTTGCAGGCATTCCCGCAGCGAACGCAATTGAGTAAAGGGTATCTCCTTTTTTAACTTTATATTTTTTTCCGCTTAACTTTATCGGATATTTTGCAGCATTCTTAGATGTTGAAATAGAAGAAACAGGAGCTGGACCTGTCGGCGTGGTACAACTTGCCACAGTCAAAATGATGACAATTGCTAAAAATATCCTTATTCCACACCAACCCAGCTTCATTATTTTACATCTTCAGGACAATGACAGCGATAATGATGATGGCAACGACACTCCAGCCAATGCGATCAACATAAATTTTGAGTTTTTCTTCCATTGCCTCTCCACCCCAACGCATTAATCCTGCGACTAAGAAAAATCTTAGCCCTCGTCCAATAAACGATACCAGAACAAAGGGTAAAAATGCCATCGACATGACACCCGCTGTTATTGTAAAGACTTTATAAGGAACAGGAGTAAAACTAGCGATAAAGATCACCCAAATACCATATTCACTGAACCATGACTCTGCGGTCTTTAATTTATCTTGATATCCAACGGACTCAACAATTGGTAATACAACACTATCAAATAAGGCATATCCAAGGTAATAGCCAACCACACCGCCGATTACTGAAAACACGGTGGCTAAAAATGCATAATACCAAGCAGACTTAGGCCGTGCTAACGCCATAGGAGCAAGCATGACATCCACGGGAATTGGAAAAAAAACAGATTCTGCAAAGCTCATAAAGCTTAAATAGTAACTTGAGTATTTGTGCCTAGCGGCTTTCATGGTCCACTCATACATCGCACTAAAAATTTTCAACTAAGGTCTCCAGCTAATAAAGGTACAAATTTAACGGCTTCGACTTTCTGTTGGGTAAAGCGTTCACCTTCTCGAGTGATGATTAACAATGTTTGTGTTACATCACCAACGGGAATTATAAGCTGTCCACCATCAACCAATTGTTGCAATAAGTCGACTGGCACTTCTGATGGCGCAGCTGTCACCATAATTGCGTCATAAGGCCCTTTAGAGGCCCAGCCTTGCCAGCCATCACCGTGTTTCATAGAGACATTATGTAAATCAACGGAACGTAACCTTCTGGTAGCAACTCGTTGTAATGCTTTAATTCGCTCAACGGAAAATACGTGGCCGACAAGCTGCGCTAAGATTGCGCACTGATAACCAGAGCCAGTTCCAATTTCTAACACTTTATCTACAGGCCCCTTTGCCAATAACAACTGAGTCATCTTTGCAACTATGTAGGGTTGAGAAATGGTTTGCCCATGGCCAATAGGTAAAGCAGTATTTTCATACGCTTTGTATTCCAATGCTTGATCGATGAATAACTGACGTGGTGTGGCGGCAATAGCAGCTAAAACATTAGGATCTGTAATGCCCTCTTGTTTTAGACGCTGTGCCAATCTCTGACCATGTAGTGTCGTTGTCGCTAAGATATTGCTCATATCTGTTGTGCCCATTGGTTTAGCTTTTCCAATCTGTGATGTGCTGTTAAGTCTACGGTCAATGGTGTTATTGAAACATAACCGTTCGCTATTGCGTGGAAATCTGTTCCCTCACCAGCATCATCGGCCTTAGCTAATGGCCCAACCCAATAGATATCCCTGCCACCAGGATCTTGAGTTTTAACCATTGAGGTTGCTCGATGGCGTGCGCCAAGTCGCGTAACTTTGATGCCTTTTATTTGTTCAAGTGGTAAGTCAGGCACATTCACATTAAGAATTTGATTCGCTGGTAATGGACAGTCACGTAATTGATGAACTATCTTTGCGGCGTAGACACCAGCAGTTTCGTAATGGATTAATTCTTTGCCGGCTAACGACACAGCAACAGATGGCAGTCCCATGTAACGCCCTTCCATGGCAGCAGCAACAGTACCAGAATAGATAACATCGTCACCTAGGTTTCCACCAGCATTTATACCAGTCACAACCAGCTGTGGATCTTCTTCACACAACATATTAATGGCAAGATGCACGCAATCTGTTGGCGTACCATTGACGGCAATAAATCCGTTTTCCATGGTGGTTGTGCGGAGCGGATTAGTTAAGGTTAACGAGCTACTTGCAGCACTACAATTACGATCAGGTGCAACAACGATAATACTGTCCATGCTGTCATTTAACGCGTTGTATAGTGCATGTATTCCCGGCGCATGAACACCATCATCATTACTTATTAAAATATTCAACTATTGTGCTCCTGTATTATTAACCAAAGATTGATCCCTAATTTGTGCTAATTCTCGCAATACACTAGTGGCATAACTTCCTGATGGCAATGAAAAATTTAGTTTTAAATCATTATTATCACTCTGCCAAGTCATATTTTGTGGGATCACAATAAGGGCACGTCGCTCTTGTTTTAAACCAAAGTTTTCTAACCCTGCGGCTAACGCCTCGTGTTGCTCGACGACGTTTTGCTCCAATAGCAATGCTTCATCGGTGCTTTTATTTAATCCTTTACCCCACAGCGGTGCGCTTAAGGTGATATCACCTTGGTCAAACCGCTCTGCAATATTATTGTCATCTGAATCAGGTTTAAAGGACGCTTTAGTGCCTGCAAGCATAAAGACATCACCTGATAACGGTGTTTGATGCTTGTTTTGTGCAATTCGTTGACTCACAACATCATTAAATATCAAAGAACGAGCGGCTGATAACAACATGCCTCTCAAATCTCTATTTTTAACTTTTTGACCAGCAAATAGGTCATTTGCTCGCTCAATATTTTCGCCATCAAACCCAAATCGCTGAGCACCAAAGTAATTAGGAACTCCGTGTTTTTGAATTGCCTGAAGTCGCTCTTCAATAGCTTGAGATAATGTTAATCCGCGGATAATTAATTCGAAACGATTGCCCTTGAGTGCTCCGGTTTTGATCTTTTTATTATGACGGGTTGCATGGAGTACTTTTAATTGAGACGACTCTAATTCAGCAACATCAGGCGATTCTTTGCCGGGCAAATGAACACTGATTTGTTGTCTGGTAATGCCATAGCGATCTTTTTTACCTGCATAGCCAATTTCGCGCTGAGTCACACCAGCCCAACGTGCAATTAACTTTGCAGCGTAGGCAGAATTAAGGCCATCTTTTTCTATCTCTAGAACAAGATGTTCACCTTCATCTGACATGTCATAACCAAGATGTTCAAACACTTTGAAATCGCTATTTGATGTTTTTATCTGGCCTTGTGCTATCGGTTGACCATGCATGTACTGCCAATGAGGTAATGCCATTAAGATTGCTTCACTAGTAAAACAACAGCATCGGTTGCGATGCCTTCTTTGCGGCCAACAAAACCCAGTTTTTCAGTTGTTGTCGCTTTAACATTTATTTGGGAAATTTCAGCATCGAGGTCACTGGCAATAGCCTCTCTCATCGATTCAATATGAGGCGCCATCTTTGGTGCCTGCGCCGCAATAGTAATATCCAAATTCCCCAATTGGTAACCTTGGGCTTTAACCAATCCGTATACGTGACGTAATAAATGTCGTGAATCGACACCTTTATATTCGTCATCGGTATCAGGAAAATGGTGGCCAATATCGCCCATAGCACACGCACCCAGCAGTGCATCACATAATGCATGCAGTGCAACATCGCCATCAGAATGGGCGATTAGGCCTTCGCTATGCTCTATCGCTACGCCGCCAATAATAACCGGTCCTTGACCACCAAACTTGTGAACGTCATAACCGTGACCAATTCTTATCATGATTTTTCCTGTGATTGATTAATTTTGCCCTGCCCTTGAAGAAATACTTCTGCTAACTGTAAATCTTCTGGTCGAGTTACTTTGATATTGTCGCTACGACCATTGAGCATTTTTATTGGCATTTGAGCCCATTCCATTGCAGAAGCCTCATCAGTAACATTAACACCTTGAGCCAGCGCATCTATCATGGTTTGTTTTAGGCGATTAATAGGAAACATTTGCGGCGTTAGTGCGTGATAAAGAAATTCTCTTGAAACTGTTGATTCAATGATTCCGTCATTAGTAACACGTTTCATGGTGTCACGAACCAATGAACCGACAATAGCGCCACTTTCCATTGATGCATTATCGATTAATAAATCGATGTCTTGTTTGGTTAAACACGGGCGAGCGGCATCATGAACTAACACAATGCCATCTTCGTCAATGGCATCTAACGCAGCCAATACTGAATCAGCACGCTGTGCGCCACCGATAACCGTTCTTAATTTAAGATGCTGTGCAACAGCGAGTTGTTGGAACCAGTGATCGTTGATACTTAACGATACAACAACCTTTTTAATTCTTTCATCGGCTAGCAAAGGTGCTAACGCATATTCAACGATGGCGATATCATTAATCGTGAGATATTGTTTGGGAATGTCGCTGCCCATGCGGGCACCAATACCAGCTGCTGGAACAACAGCGTAAATAGGGTGTGATAACAAAATAGATATGCTCTTTAATTTACTCGACAATCCGATAAAAGGTTTCGCCGTCTTTAATAAGACCTAATTGATTTCGGGCGCGCTCTTCAATAGCATCAAGACCCGTTTTTAGATCGTTAATTTCTTTGTATTGCAGTGCATTTTTTGCAGTTAACGTTTGATTTTCTTTCGTTTGACTGATTATTTCTTGCTTTAATTGCAGGTAATCAGGCCAACTATTTTTACCAAACCACAACCTATGCTGTAGTAAGCCTAACAATACAATAAGAACGGCAGCGAACCATTTCATGTCTTTTCTCAGTCTTCACGTCATTTTCAATGTAAATGACGAAGTTTATACAAAGTGTTCGACATTCTATCAGGCAATTAGACTTATACCAATTGCCTTAATTTAATAGTATGGGGATATACCCTCTGTTAAAATAAATGGATTCACCGTGTTACAAAGGCAAGAAAATGAGAATAGATGATTCAGTATTAGTTTTTTCGACTGACCAAGGCCGTATTAAAGAAGCCCCACAAGAAAAAGAAATTCCACAAGGCGATGGCGTTGTACGTATTCGCCGTGAAACCAAAGGCCGTAAAGGCAAAGGTGTCATGACAATCAGCGGATTGTTGATGGACGAGAAATCGCTAAAAGGATTAGCGAAGGAGTTAAAGAAACTTGTTGGTTGCGGTGGTGCAGTTAAAGATGGCATCATTGAAATTCAAGGAGATAAGCGCGATGTTATTAAAGCTTATTTAGAAAAAAAGGGGCACACCGTTAAACTGGCCGGTGGTTAACGCCAGTAATTGAGGATCATGTCATCAATGGATAGTTTGAGAAATCAGTTTTTAATTGCGATGCCAAATTTGGAAGATCCTTATTTTAATCGTAGTGTTATTTATTTAGTAAAGCATGACGAAGACGGTGCTATGGGGTTTATTATCAATCAACCTATTAGTCAGCTCAACGTTGAGCAATTATTAGAAAAAATGGAATTGCCAATTACAAACTTTGCATCAAATAATATTCATCAACAAGTGTTTAACGGCGGGCCTGTTAATCAAGAACGTGGGTTTGTGCTACATTCACCACAGACGGGCTGGAAAAGCAGCGAATCCTGCTCCGATGACATTACAATGACCACCTCTAAAGATATAATGTCAGCACTAGGCACAGGCGATGCACCCGAGCAATTTATTATTGCATTGGGATATGCGAGCTGGGAGCCAGGTCAGCTGGAACAAGAGCTATTAGAAAACTCTTGGTTAACCAGCCCTTGTGATCCTGAGCACTTATTTTCTACCCCCATCGATCAACGCTGGCAACAAGCGACTCAACAATTGGGTTTTGACGTTTGGCAGTTAACGCCACAAGCTGGTCATAGTTAAAGAGATTTTATGAGTTGTATAATCGCCTTCGATTTTGGCGTAAAAAGTATTGGTGTTGCCATTGGCCAACAAGTTACGGGCACCGCGAGTCCGTTAAGTGCGATTAAAGCCGTTGATGGTATTCCCAATTGGCAAGCCTTAGATGATGTATTTTCAGAATGGAAGCCGACAGATATCGTTGTTGGTTATCCGACGAATATGGATGGCAGTGAGCAATTAATTACCGCCCGCGCCAAAAAGTTTGGAAAACGTCTTTATCATCGATTCAAAATACCCGTTCATGGACATGACGAACGTTTGACAACGGTTGAAGCTAAAGAGCGACTATTTGAATTAGGTGGCTTTAAAAAGCTCAATAAGGGAAAAATTGATAGTGTATCAGCTGTTTTAATTCTAGAGAGTTGGTTTGCCGCCCAACATGACGAATAAATTCGGTGAATAAGCTTAGCTTATTCACCGCTAAAACAATTAATCCATATCTAACGTTACTTCACTTAATAAGCCAGCATCAATATCTTTGCCACCTTTGAGTTTTATCATGAGACGTAAATCATTGGGTGAATCAGCATGGTGCAGCGCGTCTGCGTAGCTTATTTCATGAAGCTGATAAAGATTAAACAAGGCCTGGTCAAACGTTTGCATCCCAAGTTCATTTGATTTAGCCATGGTTTCTTTGAGCGAATGAAGCTCTCCCTTAGCAATCAAATCTGACACGCGCGATGAATTAAGCATCACTTCAATCGCTGCTCGTCGCCCTTTACCGTTTTTCACAGGAACAAGTTGCTGAGCAACAATTGCACGAAGATTTAACGATAAATCGAACAATAGTTGTTGATGCTTTTCTTTCGGCACTAAATGCATAATTCGTTCGATAGCTTGGTTAGCATTATTAGCATGTAAAGTAGCCACACATAAATGCCCCGTTTCGGCAAAGGTTAGTGCATATTGCATGGTTTCTGGAGAACGAATCTCACCGAGTAATACCACATCAGGAGCTTGGCGAAGTGCTGACTTCAATCCCGCTTCAAACGACTCAGTATCAACGCCAACTTCCCGTTGATTAACAATACTACGGCGATGCTCATGCACAAATTCAATAGGATCTTCGACCGTTAAGATGTGTCCCTTACTATGGCGATTTCGATGACCAATCATAGCGGCAAGTGATGTAGATTTACCGGTACCCGTTGCCCCAACCATGATGACTAAGCCACGTTTACTCATAATCACATCTTTAAGTACCGCAGGTAATTGCAGGTCATCCATTTCAGGAATTTCTGTTTCAATACGGCGAGCAACTAGCCCTGCCATATTACGTTGCCAGAATGCACTTAAACGAAAACGTCCTACGCCGTCAACGGCAATAGCGTAATTACACTCTTTAGTGGTTTCGAATTCTTGACGCTGCTTTGCATTCATTGTTCCCAAAACAATTTCTAACGCTTGCTCTTCAGAAAGATCAATTTCTCCCAACGGTAACATTGCACCATGGGCTTTAATGCTGGGTTTAGCATTCACAGTGATGAACAAATCAGAACCATCTTGTTCAACCAAGGATTTTAAATACGGTAAAATTTTCATGCTAATTTCCTATAACGCTTGTTTACCAGAGCCTTTTAAGATGGCATCTTCACGCGAAATATCACCGCTATTCATTAAATTACTTAACGATTGATCTAATGTTTGCATACCAAACGCCATGCCGGTTTGAATAGCTGAATACATTTGCGCCACTTTAGCTTCACGAATCAAGTTACGTATCGCGGGGGTACCAACCATAATTTCATGAGCAGCAACACGACCACCGCCTATTTTCTTAACGAGCGTTTGCGAAATAACCGCCTGTAAAGATTCAGATAACATGGTTCGCACCATGTCTTTTTCTGCCGCTGGAAATACATCAACAATACGGTCAATAGTTTTAGAGGCAGAGGTTGTATGAAGTGTGCCAAATACTAAGTGACCAGTTTCTGCCGCAGTAAGGGCTAATCGAATAGTCTCTAGATCGCGCATTTCACCGACTAAAATCACATCGGGATCTTCACGCAGCGCACTTTTTAACGCATTATCAAAACCATGTGTATCACGATGAACTTCTCGTTGGTTAATCAAACATTGTTTATTTTGATGCACAAATTCGATTGGATCTTCAATCGTGAGGATGTGTTCACGTTTAGATTCGTTTATATAATCAACCATAGCCGCTAAGGTCGTTGATTTACCAGAACCCGTTGGCCCTGTCACTAGTACTAAACCACGTGGGTTTTCTGAAATCTTTTTAAAGATATGCGGTGCATTGATTTGCTCTAATGTTAAAACTTCACTTGGGATAGTACGGAAAACAGCGCCTGCCCCGCGATTTTGAACAAATGCATTAACACGAAAACGGGCCATATTAGGCACTTCGAACGAAAAGTCACACTCTAATTTCTCTTCGTAGTCTTTACGTTGTTTGTCATCCATGATGTCATAAATCAGATTGTGTACTTCTTTATGCTCTAAAGGTGGTACGTTTAGCTTTCGTACTTCACCGTCAACACGTATCATAGGCGGAACACCAGCAGAAAGATGTAAATCTGATGCGTCATGTTTAACACTAAACGCCAATAATTCGGTAATATCCATAAAAAACCTTCGATTTATAATTAGTTAATATTATGCCTAACATAACAGAACGATTAAATTCAGCAATTAACAGTATTCGTTTTTTTGAGAAAAAGTCTCAACGTGTAGAAAATTCAGTCGAATTGATCGCTGTCAGTAAAACAAAACCCATAAGTGATATTGAGCAAGCCATTGCCGCCGGACAGCGCCACTTTGGTGAAAACTATGTGCAAGAAGGCGTAGAGAAAGTCTTACATTTTGATGATTCAAGCTTAACATGGCACTTTATTGGCCCGTTACAGTCAAACAAAACCCGTGTTGTCGCTGAAAACTTTGATTGGATACATACCATTGACCGCTTAAAGATTGCTAAACGGCTAAACGAGCAACGAGGCGTTTTTCAAAAACCATTACAAATTCTAATTCAAGTTAATATTAGCGATGAAGAGTCAAAATCAGGCGTATCTCCTGATGAGGTAATGGCACTTGCGACCGAGCTTGCACAATTTGACCGATTAACCGTACGCGGACTAATGACGATTGGTGTAAAAACAGACGATTTGTCTGTTATCAATAAGCAATTTGATAAAATGCACCAGCTATTACAGCAACTGAAAAAAGAATTTGATACAGTAGACACCCTGTCAATGGGCATGAGTAGTGATATTGAGCAAGCGATAGGAAATGGCTCGACAATGGTTCGCATCGGTAGTGCAATCTTTGGCGCTCGCGCCCCTAAATAACGATCAAAATTCAAGAGAGTAAATAAATGCAACAACAGAAAATTGCCTTTATTGGTGCAGGCAACATGACACGTAGTATTATCAGTGGACTTGTCGCAAAGCATTATCCAAGCGATTTAATCATGGCTGCCAACCCAACAACGACTAAGTTAGATACTTTAAAGCAACAATATGGTGTCAACACAACCATAAATAATAACGAAGCCATAGATTGGGCTGATGTTGTGGTACTCGCCGTGAAACCACAGCTAATGGCATCTGTTTGCCAAGCGATAACAATTGATGTTTCTAACAAGCTTTTTGTTTCTTTAGCCGCAGGGATTAATATTGAGAGTTACTTTGGCTATTTAGGACAAAAAGTTCCGCTGATTAGGGTAATGCCTAACACACCTTCATTGTTGGGTTTGGGCATGAGTGGCTTATATGCAAGTGATGATGTAAGTGACATCGATAAAGCAGTGATTACGCAATTAATGGCCAGTGTTGGTCAAACGCTGTGGGTTGAAAAAGAATCTCATATTGACTTAGTAACGGCGTGTAGCGGCAGCTCACCAGCTTATTTTTTCTTAATGATGGAATACATGCAACAGAGCGCTGTCAACATGGGGCTCACTGGCGAGGAAGCAAGACTGCTAATTCAGCAAGCAGCACTTGGCGCAGCGGAAATGGTTAGGCACAATGACCACCTTGAGCTATCTGAACTGCGCAAACAAGTGACATCAAAAGGCGGCACAACTCACGCCGCTATCGAAACATTTAAAGAACAAGGTTTTGATAACATGGTTGATAATGCCATGAAAAATGCAGTTAAACGTGCCGATGAAATGGCAAAAGAATTTTGATTTTAATTCAAATTTTAAATTACTAGGATAACCAGTTAATGAATTCTTTCACTTTTTTAATAGATATTCTCTTTAATACCTATTTTATGATTGTTGTATTACGTGTGTGGTTGCAAATAGCCCGTGCCGATTACTACAACCCATTTAGTCAGTTTGTCGTTAAAGCAACAGACCCATTAGTGCGTCCTTTACGCAGAATTATTCCAGGTTTGTTTGGCATTGATATGGCAGGTGTTGTCTTAGCACTGATAGTTGGTTTCGCTAAGATGTCTGTCTTGATGTTAATGAGCAGCGGCATTCATCCAATCCCATTACTCATCTTCGGATTCTTATTTGCCATCAAAAAAACAGGATTACTTTTATTCTGGATTCTATTGATTCGTGCGATTATGAGTTGGATTAGCCAAGGTCGTCATCCTGTTGAACAAGTAATGGCTCAGATATCTGAACCTATTCTCCACCCTATTCGTCGACGCATGCCTGATTTAGGCGGCATCGATTTATCATTAATGATTGTGTCTATGGGCCTTATTTTCATCAATATGTTAATGGGTGACCTGTTAGGTGGCATTTGGATTAACCTTTAGTAGTTACCTTATATAGAGATCAATTATGTTTAATTTAAAACGAATTTTAATGGCATTAGTCATGGGAATAACGGCCGTGTCATCTGTTAACGCAAATGATAAAGAAACACCGCAAACTGGTGGTCAATACGAACAATCAGGTCGTTATCAACTACATTACAGTGCACTACCAACTACGTTGTTGACGCCAAAAGTTGCCAGTACATACGGTATAAAACGCTCGAGTTATAACGGCTTTATAAATATTTCGATTTTAGACACATTGCGTGATGGAAATCCTGCGGTATCAGGCAAGGTCTCTGGCAAAGCGGTCAATTTAACAGGTAAACTTGTTGAATTAGAATTCAAAGAAATTAAAGAAGGCAGTGCAATTTATTACATTGCCTCTATTCCCTTTCGTCACAAAGAACAATTCACAATTCAAGTTCGCGCGGTTAATAGCGAAGGTCTTAATAGCCTTGTGAAATTCACTCAACAGTTTTACGTAGACTAATTAGGTTGTAGTATGTCTCAAATCGTTTTAGCCACGGGAAACCAAGGCAAAGTAAAAGAATTAGCAGCAATGCTTGCCCCATTAAATTTAAATGTTGTAGCCCAAAGCGAATTCAATGTGCCAGATGTTCCAGAAACTGGCACTACCTTTGTTGAAAACGCCATCATCAAAGCGCGTCACGCAGCCAAAATTACAGGCAAGCCTGCCATTGCAGATGATTCAGGTCTTGAGGTTTCAGCACTTGGTGGCGCCCCTGGTATTTATTCAGCGCGATATAGTGGTGATAATGCAAACGATCAAACTAACATCGATAAATTACTCGTTGAAATGAAAGATGTTGATGACAATAGCCGACAAGCTCGTTTTGTATGTGTGCTGGTTTATATCTGTCTCTTATACACATCTGACGCT
>CAJXRU010000092.1 GCA_913060565.1 uncultured Gammaproteobacteria bacterium
AGTCTCGTGGGCTCGGAGATGTGTATAAGAGACAGCTGCTTTTCCACGGTATGAGTTGGTTCTTCACCCGTTAAGGTGGTTTGCTCTTCTTCGACAATGCCCTTCTTGTTGGTTTTGTCGACTTTCTTGATACCGTCTTTAGCAGGTGTAACTTGGTTGCTCATGGGGCTCGGTAATATTGAATACAACAAATCTTGTGACATGCCCTACTCCTTTTCTTTCCACTAACAATTAAACAATATACTACAAATATATAGCATCAATAACTTATATCGGCCAACGTTCAATTGTCTTTATTTTATTCATAAGACTCACTAAATGAGTACTAAGTCCCACTATTTAATAAATTGCTATGGCATCTTTATTTTATTTCATTACAATAGACGTCTAGACGTAAATACACCCTTATTCATATTAAACGGAAGGCTTTTTGCTATGGCACAACACCTTTTCACTTCAGAATCAGTTTCTGAAGGTCACCCAGATAAAATTGCCGATCAGATTTCTGATGCTGTGCTTGATGCGATTTTAACGCAAGATCCTAAAGCACGTGTTGCTTGTGAGACTTATGTAAAAACAGGCATGGTCATGGTTGGTGGTGAAATCACTACTTCAGCATGGGTAGACATCGAAGAGATCACTCGTCGTACAGTACGCGATATCGGTTATGTTCATTCAGATATGGGCTTTGACGCTGATTCTTGTGCCATCTTAAATGCTATCGGTAAGCAATCTCCTGATATCAATCAAGGAGTTGACCGCGAAGATCCTAAAGATTTAGGCGCCGGTGACCAAGGTTTAATGTTTGGTTATGCCAGCAACGAAACTGACGTTTTAATGCCTGCACCTATTACATATTCTCACAAGCTAGTAAAACGCCAAGCAGAAGTTCGTAAAGATGGTACATTACCTTGGTTGCGCCCAGATGCGAAATCACAAGTTACTTTCGCTTATGAAAACGGCATTATCACTGGTATCGATGCGGTTGTTTTATCAACACAGCATTGTGACACTATCGGTCAAGATGATTTAGTTGAAGCGGTAATGGAAACTATCATCAAGCCAACGTTGCCAGAAAAGTGGTTAAACAAAGACACTAAGTTCTTTATTAACCCAACTGGTCGTTTCGTTATCGGTGGTCCAATGGGTGATTGTGGTTTAACAGGTCGTAAGATTATTGTTGATACCTACGGCGGCATGGCTCGTCACGGCGGCGGTGCTTTCTCTGGTAAAGATCCATCAAAAGTTGACCGTAGTGCGGCATATGCTGCACGTTATGTTGCTAAGAACATTGTTGCTGCTGGCCTTGCTGATCGTTGTGAAATTCAATTGTCATATGCAATCGGTGTTGCAGATCCAACGTCAATCAGCATTGAAACATTCGGTACTGGTAAAGTTGATGAAACGACATTAATTCGCCTAGTGCGCGAACATTTCGACCTACGTCCATATGGTCTAATCGAAATGCTTGATCTAAACCGCCCTATTTATCAACCTACAGCGGCTTACGGCCACTTTGGTCGTGAAGAGTTCCCTTGGGAACGCACTGATAAAGCACAAGCATTAAAAGACGACGCTGGAATCTAATCTAGAATTAGTCATTACATTTGAAAGCCAGATTGTGATCCAATCTGGCTTTTTTATTGCCTGAAGATAATGAATTATCCACGGTTAATTTTCTTAACCCTCTCTTAACTCCTCACCAGATACACTTGCCTCATATTGTAATTTGTGAGGTTCCAGTGAAAAACTTAACAACGATTGCCACGCTCATCGGTGCGCTGACTCTATCAGCCTGTTCAACCTTTGAAGATGTTGAATTCGCTCAGCAGGCCAACACGAATCTTGAGCAGCTTGCCAAAGGCAAATTAACCGAGAATCAAGCGCCAAGTATCACGCTTGCTCAATTAATTGCTATCGACGAACTTAACCAATTAATCGAAATGGCATTTGAAAATAATCCTAACTTGCAACAGACACTGCTCAGTTTAAAGATTGCGCGTGAGCAAGCACAGGTAACTGATGCTAACTTATGGCCAAGCGTCACTGGCAACCTTTCGGCGAATAAATCACAAGATGCTAATACCGGTTACACCGCGGGATTAGAAATCAATTGGACACTTGATATTTGGCAACAGCTAAGTGATGGGGGCGATGCTTCATTAGCCAATGTGATGGCGTCAGGTTTTGCTTATCAAGGTGCTAAAGACTTACTTGCAGCGAACATTATCAATGCCTATTTAGGATTAGTGCAATACGTACAACTTATTGATATTGAGAGCCAACGCGTCAAAAAGCTTGCGACCAATGAAACAATCATTATTAGCCGCTACCAACAGGGGTTAACTGATTTAAAAGAATTAGACACCGCCAAGTCTAATACACAAACCAGTCGCGCTACCTTGGTGAGCTATCAAGCGCAATATCAACAAGCGCTGCGTAATCTCAGTTTGTTAACCGGTGTCTCGTCTCATCAATTGAAATACCAAGAGGCATTTCCTGAGGTTTCGTTACCAGCGGTAGAAATTACCACCAGCAACATTGGCCGTCGTCCAGATTTACAACAAGCATATCAACAAATTGTCGCCGCACAATTTCAACATAAAGTGGCTTATAAATCGCTGCTGCCTAATTTATCGATTACAGGTTCACTCACCAACAGCGATCAGAGTTTACACGATGCGCTCTTTGGTTCATCAACGTGGCAATTATTAGGCCGTTTGTCAGCGCCGATTTTTAATGCTGGCAAAATAAGTAGTGAAGCGCAGGTCGCTAAATACACTGCCCATCAACGCTATTGGGGTTTCCAGCAACAATTGTTAACGGCTATCAACGAAGCTGACAACGCCATTGCTAACGAAAAAAGCCTTGAAGCACAGTTAGCGCTGACCAAAGAAGCCCTAAACAGTGCTAAACGCAGTGAAGAAAGCTACATCAACCGTTATCGCCAAGGCACAGTAACGCTAGTTGATTTACTTCAAATTCAACAACAAACGTTTTCATTACAAACACAGGTTACTCAGTTGACCTTTCAACAACTTACCAACCGAGTATCACTGGGTCTCGCATTAGGACTAGGAGCTTAATTTCATGAATATTATCAACAAAAAAACCATCATCACCCTTGGTTGCGTTGCTAGCATTTTCCTAGCAATCAGCATCAATGGCGCGCTGTCAGCTAACCAACAAAATACGCCTCCGCCTAAAGCGCCGACTCAGTATCCCAAGGTTTCTGTTTCCTTAGTACAAGCCACTAGCCATCAAGCGAGCGTCAGTGCGTATGGTGAGATTACCTCACGTAACAAGCTCTCGTTGACCTCTCAAGTGGGCGGAAAAGTAACCCAGTTGGCGCCTAATTTCTTGACGGGTAAGGTGTTCAAAAAGGGACAAATCATTGCCAAGTTAGAAACTATTGAATACAAGCAAGCGTTAGCCAACGCAAAAGCGTCGCTTGCTGATGCCAAACTCGCGTTAGCGCAAGAAGCGTTAAATGCCAAACAAGCCGCTACAGAATGGCAACAATCGGGGCTAGCGCAGCATGAAGCGTCTGATTTGGTGTTGCGTAAGCCACAACTTGCCGTTGCTAACGCAAAGCATGAATTAGCACAGCAAGCTGTTGAAAAAGCCGCTTATGATTTAGCACAAACACAAATTATTGCGCCCTTTGATGCGCTCATTGTGACGAAGAATATTCAAGTGGGTAGTAACGTACAGGCAGGCAGTGAAATTGCGATGATTTACGACATTTCATTATTTGAAGTGACATTACCATTATCAGTGTCGCAGTGGCAAGCTCTTGCCAGTGGTGACCAAGCCGCGCTGACAGATACTGTTGTAACCCTAAGCGATGACGCGAACAACTTACATTGGCAAGCAAATATCAACCGCGTTGAGCAACACATTGATACTAATAGCCGCCAACGTGCATTGGTAGTAAACATTGCCGATCCTTTATCACTGTCAACGCCGTTATTCCCTGGCACGTTTGTTAAAGCAACAGTAGCTGGCGCGCAAATCGACAATTTGTGGAAGCTGCCAGCATCAGCGCTTATCGACAATAACACTGTGTGGCAAATTAGCGACAACGACTTGCTTCGTCCATTGACAATCGACGTTATCTTCTCTCAAGGTGACAGTGTATATGTCAAGCCACAGACAGATATTCAACAAGCGCAGATAGTTAATCGTCCATTAGCCAGTTACCTAACGAACATGAAGGTAATACCAAGTGTTGAGGAGCTTCTATAATGGAAAATACAACCTCACAGCGCGGCGTCATCGCTTGGTTTGCTGGCAATAGCGTTGCTGCAAACTTACTGATGGTTTCCGTGATTATTTTAGGGCTGTTGTCATTTAATCAGCTAAGAAAAGAAGCTTTTCCGCCGTGGGCTACTGACTCCATCAATATTTCGATGACCTATGATAGCGGCGATGCCAAGCTATCCGAAGAAGGCATTGCAATAAAAATTGAAGAAGCACTCGCAACAGTCCAAGGTATTAAACGCGTCACTTCTACCTCAAACGCTAGCGGTTCCAATGTCACGGTTGAAGCCAAATCAAGTTACGACTTAGATATCCTACTTCGCGATGTCAAAGCGAAGGTTGATGCTATTTACAGCTTCCCTGGTGATGCAGAAAAACCAGTAATTGCTAAGCAAACATCGTTAGAGCACGCTTATTCCATTAAGATTTATGGCAATAGCGATCGCCGTGCTTTGCAAGCCATTGCCGAGCGCTTAAAAGTCGACTTATTGGCGCAATCGTCTATTTCCAATGTGTCAATTAAAGGCAAAGCAGAGCCAATGATGTCGATAGAGCTTGATGAGCAAAAACTTCAAGCCTACGATCTGTCTTTTTCTGATGTTGCGACTATCGTTAATAACGAATCAAGCACGGGTATTTCAACGAGTTTGCGCAATAAAGACAAAGTTGTGCGCCTTAAAGTCGCCGAGCAAGCCTATAAACAACAAGAGTTTGCAAACTTACCATTACAAACGCTTACCGATGGCTCTATTGTTCGATTAGGTGATGTAGCCAAAGTCAGCGATGAGTTCTCAGATAACGTATTTGTTGTCGGCCGCTATAACGGGCAACCAGGCATTGGTGTCGAAATCAACGTTGATGAAAGTGGCGATGTGCTTAACATCATTAAGCAAAGTGATGAAATCGTTGCTAAATGGCAAGAAAGCGCCCTACTACCGCAAGGTGTCAGTATTGAAACATGGAACGATGGTGGTGCACTTATTCGCGATCGCTTAGCGCTACTTATTAAAAATGCGCTGTCAGGTATTGCATTAGTCTTCATCGTATTAGCGATTTTCTTAAACTTACGCGTTGCCTTTTGGGTAACTGCAGGCCTGCCATTTATTTTTTGCGGCACGTTATTTTTCATGACGGGTAACTTTACCGGCATGACAATTAATGAAATGACCACCTTTGGTTTCATTTTGGCACTGGGGATTGTGGTTGATGATGCGGTTGTCGTGGGCGAAAGCATTTACGCCACACGAAAAGCCAATGGCGATAGTTTAAATTCAACCATCGCAGGAACTAACAAAGTCGCCATACCTACCATTTTTGGCGTGCTAACAACAGTTGCAACCTTCATTGCACTGGCCAATGTTGAAGGTGGTATGGGACAAGTTTATTCGCAATTTGCGGTGATTGTGACGATTTGTTTATTACTGTCAGTTGTTGAATCAAAACTCATATTACCAGCGCATTTAGCCCACCTAAATACGCATCGTCAACCAACAACAGGCTGGAAGAATATTTGGCCTCGTATCCAAGCAGGAGCTGACAATGGACTTAATTGGGTTAACGAGCGTCTTTATACACCTACAATTGGCTGGGCAATTAACTATCGATACGGTGTGTTAGCGGGCTTTATTACTATTTTCATTTTAGTGATTGGCATGACGCAACACGGCAGCGTACGATTAGCGTTCTTCCCGGACATTCCTGGTACTACTATTCGCGCAAGTTTGTCGATGCAAAATGACGCGAGCTTTGGACAAACTCACAAGAATTTACTGGCGTTAGAGCAACAAGCACAAATCGCCGATAAGCAACTGATGCAAGAGCATGGCCGTAAAGGTACAGGCATCGATACGATTGAAGTTATTGGTGAGAGCGATCTAGCTGGCGCCATCGCCGTTGAACTCGATAAAAATGCGCCGTATTCCTTGAATGATTTTAGCCGTATATGGAAAACACTAGCCGATAAACCCGAAGGCGTTCGCAAACTTGATATTCGCACTGGCTGGGGCGGCGGTGACAACTTTAAAGTCGAGTTAAAAGCGTGGAACAACGAAACCATTCGCGATGCGGGTAAACAAATCAAAGATGCTATTGGCAAAGTTGCTGGTGTCAGTTCTATTGACGACAATTTTGATTCAGGCCAAGCCCAACTTAAGTTCACTTTGACGGAACAAGGTTTAGCCCTTGGATTAACGACGCAAAGCTTGTCACGTCAAGTATTACAAGCCTTTGGTGGTGAAGTTGTCCAACGTTATCAGCGGGGTAAAGATGAAGTAAAAGTGAGAATTCGTTACCCAGAAACACAACGTCAGTCAGTGAATGATGTCATGAACGCGATGGTTCGTTTAAACAATGGACAAACGGTACCGCTAACGGTTGTTGCTAAAATTCATTCGGAATATCAACAAAATGAAATTACGCGTATCTCAGGATTGCCTGCGGTTTATGTCAGTGCGCAGGTTGATAAAGATGTCATCTCATCCAATGAATTAGTACAACAGCTTGAGCAATCTATTGTCCCTGAGTTACTTGCAACCTACCCTGATCTTAAAATTCATTTTGCGGGCGAAGCCGAAGAGCAAGCTGAAACACAGGGCTCAATGGTGAATTTATTTATTATGGCAATGGGGGCTATTTACATTTTATTAGCCATTCCACTACGCTCTTATGTGCAGCCGCTAATTATTATGATGGCAATTCCTTTTGGCTTAGTTGGTGCTATCTTAGGTCATTGGTTTAACGATATGGTATTAAGCATTTTATCCTTTAACGGCATTGTTGCACTCAGCGGCGTTGTGGTTAACGACAGCTTATTGTTGGTATCTCGCTTTAATGCGTTAAAGAAAGAAAACAAAATTAATGCAGCTATTACCATGGCTTGTACCAGCCGTTTACGTGCTGTTTTACTAACCTCAATTACGACCTACGCCGGGCTAATGCCATTGTTGAGTGAAACCTCAGCACAGGCACAATTTATTATTCCTGCCGCGGCGTCATTGGGGTATGGTATTTTATTCGCTACTGTTATCACATTGATTTTAGTACCATCGTTGTTAATGATTCATCAAGATACGCTTAATTTAATTGCGCGCATCAAAGGACAATTTTCCCCAGAAAAGGAAATAATGCATGAGCATTAGTGTGCTGTTAGTTGAAGATGATATTGATTTAGCCTCAACCATCGTTGACTACCTAGAAATTGACAATATTGATTGTGACCATGCCGCCAACGGCGTGCATGGTTTAACACTCATTGAGCAAAATTATTACGATGTGATTTTGCTCGATATTAATTTGCCGCGATTAGACGGACTAAGCGTCTGTCAAAAAGCGCGCAATGCCAGCAACGATACGCCAATTTTGATGCTGACCGCCAAAGATTCTTTGGCGGATAAGGTGGCAGGTTTTGACGCTGGAACTGATGACTATTTAGTAAAGCCCTTTGAAATGGAAGAGTTAATCGTTAGAATAATTGCGTTGTCAAAGCGCCGTAGTAAACAGACGACAATGCTCAAACTTGCCGATTTGACCCTAGATTTAACGGCGAAAAGTGCTCACTGTCATGATGCGATGCTAAAGCTAACGCCAATTACCTACAAATTATTAACCAAGCTGATGCAAGAGCAGAATCATCCCGTGTCTCGAGATGCGCTTATTCAAGCAGTTTGGGGTGCTGAGCAACCAGATAGCAACAGTTTAAAAGTACATATCCATCATTTACGCAAACAATTTCAACAACACAACGTCAGTGTTGCGATTACTAATAAAGCAGGTCATGGATTCATTTTGCATCAAATTGACCAACTCACTGTCGATTAACACTTCGTAAGGTATTTCATGAGTATTCGGACCTATTTAATTGTTTCGTTAGCCAGTTTAGTTCTGCTTATTTCGGCATTTTTGTCTTTTCAAAGTGCGTCGATTTTTATTGGTGCTTTCCATATGGCTAGTGAAGATATTATGCTCAAATTAAGTGACGAATACCCTGAAAACGGCCTCACAGAGCAGAAAGTGCTCAATTACCATATCACAACAGATTGGGATAAAGTGCCTGCACAAATAAAGCAACATTTCCCTAAGCCTCCCATCGAAGAAGAAGAGTTACACACCCGTTTTGTCGATTGGAATTATATTTCACCTCCTAATCACATCTATTCGTTAGTGTTTGTAAAACGTGATGGTATGACAATTTACGTATCAAAGTTTAAGGAAAACCTACGCCAAAAGATTGAAAATGAACACGATGGCGGTTTCTTTATTGATCCGATGTTGGTGATCATTTTAGTTGGTATTGCGTTTTTTATATTATTTGTCATCACCCTACTTTTTGTCTTTAAAAAAGTAGCTCAGCCTATGGAGTCTTTACGCGAGTGGGCAAATCAATTAACTATCGACAATATTAATCAACCTCTGCCAGCATTTAGGTTTAAAGAATTAAACGCGCTTGCCACTCTAATCCATAACAATTTTAACTCGCTGGCTGCTTCCGTAGAACGTGAGAAGAAATTTTTAAGTTATGCCAGCCACGAATTAAGAACACCGATAGCGGTGTTACGCAGTAATTGCGCACTGTTAGAAAAGGTTAACGCGACCCCATCTGATAAAGAGCGAATGATCAGAGAACGCATTAATCGAGCAAGCCTGACCATGAAGTCAATGACTGAAACCTTGTTGTGGCTGAGCCGAGATGATGCTGAGGATATGCCAATTGAGTCTGTAGAGCTTGGCACCATCGTTAAACAATCTTATGAAGAGCTATCCTACCTCATTGCCGGAAAGTCAATTGATGTGACTGTAAACGTTGATAAAGCACAGCTAGTTTTAGCGAAAACACCAGCCACCCTAGTGATAAACAATTTGATTCGTAACGCTCTACAACATACGCAACAAGGCAGCGTTGAGTTGTTACTAGAAAACGATTGCTTGCGAATCGTCAATACTGAATCGGCTAATCATTCCGAGCAATTTACCAGCGAGCTTGGTTTTGGACTAGGAAATCAACTAATTCAAAATTTGATAACACGGTTCAATTGGCAATTTGAAAAAGAGATTATCGATAATCAATACCGTGTCACTGTTTGCTTTAACCAGAGCTGTTGATATTTTGTGGAAAGGTTATCTCAAATTGAGTGCCTTTCCCTATTTGACTGTGGCAGGTAATGGTGCCGCCAATAGTATGATTAACGAGATTGAAGATAATGTTCATTCCTAAACCACTGCCACCTTGTGCCCGTTTTGTGGTAAAAAACGGTTCATAGATTTTAGCGAGGTGTTCTTCAGGGATCCCTTTGCCTGAGTCTGAAAATAACAATGTAACAACTTCATCGTTATTAGAGACGCTCAGGGATATTGTTCCTGATTTTCCGTCATCAAAACCGTGCTTAAGACTGTTCATGATCAAATTAGTAATTATTTGAGAAATCGCACTGGGCGAGCTAGTTACCGAAAAATCATCAGCTAGTTCGAAAGACACCGAAACAGGATAATTTCGTAGTGTAGGTTTCAGACTGGTAAGGACTTCTTGGATATATTCTTTAATCAAAAAGCGGCGATTTTTTTCACTCGATTGATCAACAGCAACTTGCTTAAAGCTACCAATAAGCTCTGCTGCCCGTTGTAAATTCTTGATGATTAATTCACTGCCGTCTTGCGCCTGATTAATATAACGCTCGAACTCAGAACGTTTCATTTCATTGGCAGCGAGTTTTTGGGTAATTTGTTTGGTTGATTCATCCAAAAATGACGCGGCAGTTAAACTCACGCCTATTGGCGTATTGATTTCATGTGCTACACCCGCAACAAGACCACCTAACGACGCCATTTTCTTCGACTCAAGTAGTTTCTCTTGGGTCGTTACTAATTTATCAAACGATTCTTGTAGCTCGATCGTCCGTCCTTTCACAGTTTGTTCTAAATCGCGTTGATGCCGCTGTAGCTGACTTTCATGGGCTTTCTGGGTTGATATATTCGTCAGCGATTGAACCATACCTTTATGTATCGCTTGTTTATCAATACTGGCGATCGATATTAAAAACCAGCGGTTGTAGCGCTCTAAATATACTTCCTCATTTGAAATACTTTGATGATTTTCAATCGCTTCACAGTAACGACAACGTCCATCAATCAACGTTTGAGGATGAAAAACAGCATGAATTGGCTGGTACATTAAACTTTCGCGAGTCATATTAAACTCAGATAACACTTCGCGGTTCAGCTGATGAATAACCCCGTTTTCATCAACACTAATCGCCGAAATTGGAATTGCATCATAACTATTTGATTGCTTGGATAATAAACTAATGGGTGACTTCAACGCTGTACGGATAATGGCAACGTAAATCAGCCAAAAGGATAAAAACTTAGCAATGTGACCAATAACAAAAGCCACTCCATGGAAATCGCTATACAACGTAAAGCAAAATTCTGAACCAATTTTTAACGCCAATGATGCTTGAATATATTTAAGAACATGAGGAGCAATGTCTGCGCGTTTTTGTTGAAGAATAATCATGGTTAATGCAAACATACCCATGATGAAATATTCGATACCCACCTTAAAGTCAGACAAGCCATTGGCGTCAAACATTTTTGGATATGTGGTGTAAAAGCCAACGAACGCACTGATCACAATAAAAGCTAACGCTGTTAGAATAGCAAGAGGTTGATTAAGGCGACGACCCAATACAAGCGGTGAGTAGAGTAAAACACACGCCTCAAAAAAACGCGCACAAACCCACAACCTTACCGTCACTTCAGCATTTTGATAACCACCAAACGGCATTCCCTTGACTGTAAATGCATGCATTAAATCGATAACTGAAATACCGCAATACATAATCCCAAGAAACAACAAGAAGTCGTTTTTAATAAAAGAGCGCGTATTCTTAACCACCACTAACATCAACAAACCAACAAATATGGTAATAAGTTCAACCAATGTATGGAACAGTAAAACACTATGTAAGGCTCTGAAACACAATAAAATGCCAATTAAAATAACTGGAAAAATGAATGACTTAGTTGACACAGTTTTTCCTCCATTTGGCTAATCAAAATTTATTAATACTATATAGGTAATTATATTGACACTTATCATCATAATTTACGAATATCTTTAGTAGATGATTAGCTGATAAAAATCAATTGTTCACAAAGACTAACAGCTTGCATGGTACACTGCCGACTTTCCAATTAGCGAATATTTCAGATGAACCAACAACTAGATAACTTTGCCACCGCCATTAAACTTCACCAAGAATTTTATGGTTTGTTTGACGAAAACTCACAACAATGGGTTATTGTCGATGCGACCAATAATAATGATGGAGATGCCCTTCCTTTATGGTCAACCAAAGAACTTGCCAGTTCTCAGTTAACCGGCGAGTGGAAAGGATTTGTAGTACAAGCGATATCGATTGAAGATTGGTTAGAATTTTGGATGGATGATTTACAAGATAACGCCATTGTCATTGGCATTAATTGGGGAATCAATGACAACCTATCGGAAGTGTCTCTAACAGATTTCACTAATATAGTGATGCAGGCAGAAGATATCAATTAAGTCATTTTGCGACAGCAGCTAGGTGTTGTCGCAATTTTTATAGTCCGCAAAAGTCGATATTCTCGACTCGCTGATCAGATTTCACTTCACCAATAAATGGGACATCAATCGATTGTTTTAAGTAGGCAAGGTTGTCATCATAAAACGCCATCGGTTCATGTAATTGATTAGCAATCCAGCCCTTGACGCACAAGCCATCTGCCTTTATCGCTTCGATAGTTAGCAGCGCGTGATTTAAGCATCCTAATTTCATCCCAACCACGACAATCACTTCGCAGTGTTGAACGCGCACAAAGTCACTTAAATACTCACTGTTATTTAACGGTAAACGCCAACCACCAGCGCCTTCTATCAACGCTATATCACTCTGACCCTGTTCTTTAATCCACCATTGGTTAAGCGTTTCGACGGTTAGTGATACATTGGCCTTTTCTGCGGCAATGTGCGGCGCAATTGGTGGTTCAAAGCAGATAGGGTTAATACGCTGATAATCAATCAGTTCACTACTTGCATTGCGCAAAGTAACCGCATCGTCATTATGCAGTTCACCGTTTACATACTCAGCGCCAGCTGCTATCGGCTTATAACCAATCACACTGGCACTCTGGCTCATGTATTTAAGCAACAAAGCACAGACATAAGTTTTACCGACATCTGTATCCGTGCCAGTAACAAAATATACTGCTTGTTTAGTCATTATTTCTTCTTTCAATTGGTTTTATAAGGCGACAATAAGCCACTTGGTAAGTCGCTGTTAATCCAGCTGGCGTTCTGAACTGTTCATAACCCTGACCTAACGTTTTTAAGGCTGAACGGCCCATGAGGCCTTGGCTTTTATTCGCCGTGTTATTTGCGCCTATGGCTTTTAGATCGCGCATCAGTGCTATGACACTCGGATAATAAAGCGTTTGAGGTACCTGCTCAAAGGATGACAATTCAAATTCGCTAGCGTCAATAACCTGCTCAAGCACCTGTTTGGTGAGAAACGTATTAACGTGTTGCAAATTATCCACTTGCTGCCAAGCACAAACGAGCTCAAAAAGCGTACCATCGAGCAATGTCGAAAAGTTAAATTCACTACCAGGTGAAAGCACACGATAGGCTTCACGTAACGCTTTCGAGAGGTCGTGCACCCATTGCAACATTAAACTTGAAAAGATGCCATCGACACTACTATCTTCCAATGGCAGAGCTTCAGCGTCGCCTAACAACCATTCCACAGACAAATGTTGATTGCGCTCTTTGGCAAACGCAAGCATTTGCGGCGCGATATCGATACCAGTCAATTGCTGTGACTTGTCATGCAACGCGCTGGTGAAGTAACCAGGTCCTGTACCTAAATCGACAAGATGTTGCACAGATTGTTGCTGTGCGAGTAGCTTATTACCGACGCGACGTTGCAGTGCCGCTCCACTGTCATAACTCGCCGCGCTATTAGAAAATGCCGCGCTAATTTTACTTTTGTCAATGGCGTTCGCTGGCGCTAAATTTTGTTGATCGGTCACATTTAGTGGTTTGTTCATGCTGCCACCTCCTGTGCAATGGCCAAGTTATCAACCAATGTATCAATGTGACTCAGTTGATGGTTATTTGACAAAGTCACGCGTAACCGCGCTGTGTTAACAGGGACTGTCGGCGGCCTGATGGCACTTACCCATAAACCATTACTCTTAAGGTAATCACTCATTGCAATGGCTTTATCGCTGGCACCAACGATTATAGGTTGAATCGCGCTACTTGACGGCATTAACTGCAATCCAGCCTGCTGCGCTCGTGCTCTAAAATGATCAATTCGTTCATTGAGTTTGTCATGACGCCATGTCTGTTGTGACAACTCGATACTTTTTATCGTAGCCGCAACCACAGGCATTGGTAGCGCCGTTGAATAAATATAATGCCGACACGTGTTAATGAGAAAATCAATCACTTCACTATTTGCCACAACAAAAGCACCGCTAGTGCCAATGGCTTTGCCAAATGTTGCCATCAACAGATTTGGTTGAATGTTTGCTTTCGCGCAACTTCCGCGTCCATTGCCGTTAATACCAAAACCGTGTGCATCATCGACCATTAACCAACTATCAGATTGACGCGCCAATGGCGCTATTGAAGGAAGAACTCCCTCGTCACCGTCCATCGAGAAAACACCCTCGGTCACAATGAGTTTACTTCCATTAGGTTGTTTAGTTGGCATTGTTAACAACTGCGATAGTCTTGCCATATCGTTATGATGAAAGCGCTTCATGGTCGCATCTGATTGCATACCCGCTTCCATTAATGATGCATGATTTAGTTTATCTTGGATTAACAAGTCATCTTTACCGAGCAGCGCCGAAATAACACCGCTATTGGCAGCAAAACCTGAACTAAATAGCATACAGCTTTCCTGCTCAGTAATATCACAAATAAGATCTTGTAAGCGCTGATGAAGTGATGAATGCCCTGTTACCAAGCTTGACCCACCGCTGCCAATACCGTGGGTACGAGCTGCTTCAACGGTGGCTTCGATAACGGATGACTCAGTCGCCAACCCCAAATAATCATTACTTGAAAAATTAAAATAAGCATTATTATTGGCAGATAATTGGACATCATTGCCGCCACTTACTTCAACAACTTGTCGACGTAAATGGCTGGCTTGCAAACGCGTTAACGCATCGCTTAAATGGTTAAAACTCATGCTCGGCGCGCCAAATTAATTTGCTGCGTCGTAAAACAAGCTGTCCTTTTCACTCATTTGCACAGCATCCATAATAGAGGCTTCAAAAGCTTCATCAGAGTATTGGCGTGTACGCTCAGTATTGATACCAAGCTTTTTAAATAAGTTAACATCCGTTGATTCTTCCGGATTGCTTGTTGTTAATAATTTACAGCCGTAGAAAATTGAGTTAGCACCGGCGAGGAAACACATCGACTGCATTTGCTCGTTCATATTTTCACGACCTGCTGATAAACGAACATGAGACTTAGGCATCATAATCCGCGCAGTAGCAATGGTACGAATGAATTCAAAATGGTCTAAATCATCAACATTTTCCAGTGGCGTACCTTTAACTTTTACTAACATGTTAATAGGCACACTGTCTGGGTGTTGCTCAAGATTAGCAAGCGCCATGAGTAAGCCGTAGCGATCTTGCTCTTTTTCACCCATACCTAATATACCGCCACTACACACTTTCATCCCAGCGCCACGCACATAAGACAATGTATCTAAACGATCTTGGTAAGTACGAGTGGTAATGATTTGGTCGTAAAACTCTGGTGAGGTATCAAGATTATGATTATAATAATCAAGGCCAGCATCGCTCAGTTGTTGTGCTTGCTCAGCGGTTAGCATGCCCAACGTCATACAGGTCTCCATACCCATATCACGCACCTGACGTACCATATCCAATACAATTGGCATATCGCGATCACGCGGATTAGACCACGCAGCGCCCATACAAAAACGTGTAGAACCTACTGACTTTGCGTGTTTAGCGGCTTTAATAACCTTTTCAACTTCAAGTAACTGCTCTTTAGCAAGTCCTGTTTTATTACGCGCTGATTGCGGGCAATATTTACAATCTTCAGGACAAGCTCCCGTTTTAATTGACAATAAAGTCGATACTTGTACGGCATTAGGATCAAAGTGCTCGCGATGAACCATCTGTGCTTGAAACATCAAATCATTGAATGGTTGATTAAATAACGCGTCCACTTCTTGTAACGTCCAATCGTGACGAATTTGTGCTGGGCTCATTGCTAACTCTATTATTGCTATTAATTATTTGGCTAGGATACGTTAATGCGCTAACCTGTCAACCAAAGTATATTTTTTTAATTTACATCTGATTAATTTTCAATCAGATTAATTTGAGTTTCTTATGAACCCTTCTGATTTTGAATTTGATAAACAACATATCTGGCATCCGTACACCTCACTAATATCACCGCTTCCCTGTATTGGGGTTGTTGAAGCTCAAGGCGTTGAACTGATATTAAACGACGGAAAGCGACTTATTGATGGTATGAGCAGTTGGTGGTCCACAATTCACGGTTATAACCATCCTCGATTAAATCAGGCGGCAAAAGATCAAATTGATAAAATGTCCCATGTAATGTTTGGTGGGATTACGCACCCAAGTGCAATCGCATTAAGTCGTCGCCTAGTAGAAATGACCGCACAGCCGCTCGACCGAGTGTTCATTTCTGATTCTGGTTCCGTTGCGGTTGAAGTTGCATTAAAAATGGCCATTCAATATTGGGTTGCTCAAGCGCGTCCAGAAAAGTCACAAATGCTAACTATTGAACATGGCTATCATGGTGACACATTCGCTGCAATGTCAGTGTGTGACCCTATTAATGGCATGCATGAATTATTTAATACGGTATTGCATCAACAGTTATTTGCCAAAGCACCGCAAATTGGGTTTGACCAGCCTTGGCAAGACAGCGATATCGCGCCACTTGAAGCATTGTTTGAAGAACATCACCACCAAGCAGCTGCAATTATTTTAGAGCCGATTGTTCAAGGCGCCGGTGGCATGCGCATGTATCACCCAAATTATCTTAAAGCTGTGCGTGAGTTATGTGATAAATACGATGTATTACTTATTTGTGATGAAATCGCGACGGGCTTTGGCCGCACTGGTAAACTCTTTGCTTATGAGCACAGCGAGATAGTGCCGGACATTTTATGTGTCGGTAAAGCACTGACAGGTGGCTACATGAGTTTGGCAGCAACCATCACTACACAAGCAATTGGTGAAATGATTTGTAAAACCAAAGCAGGCGTTTTCATGCACGGTCCAACGTTTATGGGTAACCCATTAGCATGCGCTGTGGCAAATGAAAGCCTTTTGATGCTGCAAGAAAATAATTGGCAATCTCAAGTGGCTAATATCGAGCAAAGATTAAAACTACACTTCAAACCTTTCTCAGCGTTGCCGCAAGTAAACAAGGTTCGTGTCCTTGGTGCTATTGGCGTTATTGAACTTCATAAACCCGTTGACATGGAATCGATTCAAGCAGCATTTGTAGCACAAGGCATTTGGATAAGGCCCTTTGGTAAATTGGTATATATCATGCCGCAATACATTATCTCCAATGAAGAGTTAGAGAGATTGTGTAGCGGCATGTATAACGTAATTTCTAGGCTGTAAAAAATTGAGCATGGGTGGAAAACACTGCGATAGCTTCTTCTATGCTATCGCAATAGGTACTTTTTCCACCTAAGCTTGTTTCATAGTGCTGACGATATCTACGTAAACTCTCGTTAGGCACTACATAAATGGTATCGAGACACCCTTCATTTTTTGATTTTAATTCCAAAGCAACGGATTTTTTGAATAAATCAGCCGACATTAACGCATCATCGTGCAAATAAATGATCCGAAACCACTGAGAATAATTCTTACTTTCAAGTTGTTGCTGACGCTCCTTAACTAGAAGCATTAAGCCTTGTTCATTAAACGCTCCTTGCAACTTATAAATCAGGATATTTCCGCTCCATTGAAACTCCACATTGCCGTGAGCAACCATCTCTACCTCTTATATTACAATTATGCTTATCAGTTTTATCGGCAATCGTGGTAAATTATTTAATCAATTACATTAAATAATTTAACAGTGCAGATATTTTATAATGAAATCTTGGATTTACACTGTTATTATTAATTTCAACTCAACATATGATATAAGAGACAATAATGGCTGACGAAAATTTAGCACTGAAAAAAGCGGGTCTAAAAGTTACCCTACCGCGTATTAAAATTTTAGAAATCCTGCAATTTCCAGCTAATCAACACATCAGTGCAGAAGATCTCTACAAAATCCTGCTTGATCAAGGTGAAGAAATTGGTTTGGCGACAGTTTATCGTGTGTTAAACCAATTTGATGACGCAGGCATTGTTACTCGTCACCACTTTGATAGCGGTAAATCAGTATTCGAATTGAGCAGTAAAGAGCACCACGATCATTTGGTGTGTTTAAACACTGGTCGAGTTATTGAGTTTCATGATGAAATCATCGAGCAACGTCAACGTGATATTGCTAAAGCCAACGGTATTAAATTAACCAACCACAGCTTATACTTATACGGTGTACCGATTGATGATGACGGCGAAAGCTAATTATTATCAGCGATAATTAACGTATTAAAAAAGGAACCATTTAGGTTCCTTTTTTTATCTCAACAAAAACTGCTCATAAACAGATTAAATTTGCTCGGCAATTATTTTAGCTTGTGCTTTATCACACCCTAATAAGATCAGTGATTGCGTTAGCATTGAGCGCTTCTTGCCAGTATTTGAATTGGTAATAACCCAAAACGCGGTATGGCCAATTTGCTTTGGCTTCGTACTCGCATTAGACGCAAGTAACGTTGCTTCATCTTTTGCAAAATAAACACGATCGCGTCCACTAATTGACAACACCGCATCAAAGTTTTCTGGCATCATGTTGTGTAATTGCTCAAGCAAAAACAAAAAACGACCAACGGCTGCTTTACGCTCACCGATAGCTTTTGGCATTACAAGTGCGCCAAAGTCTGTTGGATCGATAACACTTGCCGCGATTGACTTCAGTTCCTTTGCAACTTGTTTAACAACTGCATTTTTCTTAACTTCAACAGGGTCTTTTAAAGGGCCATCAACTGCTATTTCGCCGACTGGCGGCAAACCTAGAAGGCGTCTAAGAATTGCAGATGCATCTTCACCAATTGATTCAGTTTGGCTAGCAATATAACGATATAGGTCGTCTTCAAGCTCAATCGTTTTCATATTTAACTAGTGAATCC
>CAJXRU010000093.1 GCA_913060565.1 uncultured Gammaproteobacteria bacterium
CGCCAGCGTGACCCATACGCTTACCTTCTGGTGCAGTAACACCAGCAATGTAAGAAACAACAGGTTTAGTAACGTTTGCTTTGATGTATTCAGCAGCTTCTTCTTCTGCAGTACCGCCGATCTCACCGATCATAACGATAGCTTCAGTTTGGTCATCTTTCTCGAACATTTCTAGAACGTCGATGAAGTTAGTACCTGGGATTGGGTCGCCACCGATACCAACACAAGTAGACTGACCAAAACCAGCATCTGTAGTTTGCTTAACAGCTTCGTAAGTCAATGTACCAGAACGAGATACGATACCTACTTTACCTGGTAAGTGAATGTGACCTGGCATGATACCGATCTTAGTTTCGCCCGGCGTGATAACACCTGGACAGTTAGGACCGATCATGCGAACGCCAGTTTGCTCAAGCTTAACTTTCACGTCAACCATGTCTAAAGTTGGGATACCTTCAGTGATAGTAACGATTAGTTCGATGCCAGCATCGATAGCTTCTAAGATAGCGTCTTTACAGAATGGAGCCGGTACGTAGATAACGGTAGCTGTTGCGCCAGTAGCTTCTACTGCTTCACGAACTGTGTTAAATACTGGAAGACCAAGATGCGTTTGACCGCCTTTACCTGGGCTTACGCCACCTACCATTTGTGTACCGTACTCAAGCGCTTGCTCAGAGTGGAAAGTACCTTGACCACCAGTGAAACCTTGACAGATTACTTTAGTATCTTTGTTAATTAATACAGACATTATTTGCCCTCCGCAGCTGCAACAACTTTCTCTGCTGCATCAGTTAATGACTCAGCTGCAATTACTGCAACGTCTGAATTTTTAAGAACTTCACGACCAGCTTCTGCGTTAGTACCTTCTAAACGTACAACTACAGGCACTTTAACGCCAACTTCTTTAACTGCACCGATGATGCCTTCAGCAATCATGTCACAACGTACGATACCGCCGAAGATGTTTACTAGAACAGCTTTAACGTTGTCGTCAGAAAGGATTATTTTGAATGCTTCTGATACACGTTCTTTAGTCGCGCCGCCGCCAACATCTAGGAAGTTAGCTGGCTTGCCACCATGAATGTTTACGATATCCATCGTACCCATCGCTAGGCCAGCACCGTTAACCATACAACCAACGTTACCGTCTAATGCAACGTAGTTAAGTTCCCATTGTGCCGCTTGTGCTTCACGCTCGTCTTCTTGTGAAGGATCGTGCATTTCGCGAATTTTTGGTTGACGGTAAAGTGCATTACCATCGATGCCGATTTTGCCATCTAGACAGTGAAGGTTACCTTCGTCTGTGATTACTAGAGGGTTAATTTCTAGTAGTGCGAAATCGAAATCGTTGAACATTTTACCAAGACCCATGAAGATCTTAACAAATTGCTTCATTTGTACTGGGTTTAGACCCAATTTGAAGCCAAGTTCACGACCTTGGTAAGATTGTGGGCCAACTAGTGGATCGATTTCTGCTTTGTGAATTAACTCTGGAGTTTCTTCAGCAACAGTTTCGATGTCAACACCACCTTCAGTAGATGCCATGAATACAACTTTACGTGTACCACGGTCTACAACAGCGCCAAGGTATAATTCGTTAGCGATATCAGTACAGCTTTCTACTAAAATTTTAGCAACTGGCTGACCATTTTCATCTGTTTGATAAGTAACTAAGTTTTTGCCTAACCAATGTTGTGCAAACTCTTTGATTTCTTCTTTAGATTTTACTAGCTTAACACCGCCAGCTTTACCACGGCCACCGGCATGTACTTGAGTTTTAACAACCCACATGTCTCCGCCAATTTTGTCAGCAGCTTCAGCAGCTTCTTGAGGGGTATCACATGCGAACCCTTCAGATACTGGTAAACCATATTCTGCGAATAATTGTTTCGCTTGATACTCATGCAAATTCATGATGATTTTCCGTCACGTTAGTTAAAAAAAGTTGCCAGCCTTTTGCTGGCAACCCTCATAGTGTTTTACAACACCAATTTTAAAAATTTTCTACTATTGATTAAACATCAAGTAGTAAACGAGTTGGATCTTCTAGTAGCTCTTTAATAGTTACTAGGAAACCAACACTACCTTTACCATCAACGATACGGTGATCGTAAGACAGAGCAAGGTACATCATTGGTAAAATTTCTACTTTACCGTCAACCGCCATTGGACGATCTTGGATTTTGTGCATTCCCAAGATAGCGCTTTGTGGCAAGTTAATGATTGGCGTAGAAATTAATGAACCGAATACACCACCGTTAGTTACAGTGAAGTTACCGCCAGTCATTTCGTCAACCGTTAGTTTACCGTCACGACCTTTGATAGCTAATTCGCGAATTTTCTTCTCGATGTCAGCCATGCTCATTTGGTCAGTGTCGCGTAATACTGGAGTTACTAGGCCACGTGGCGTAGAAACAGCAATACTTACGTCGAAGAAGTTATGGTAAACCAAGTCATCACCGTCGATAGACGCGTTGATTTCAGGGAAACGTTTTAAGGCTTCTGTTACTGCTTTCACGTAGAAAGACATGAAACCTAAACGACAACCATGACGCTCTTCAAATACATCTTTGTATTGCTTACGAAGATCCATGATTGGCTTCATGTTAATTTCGTTAAACGTGGTCAACATTGCCGTGTCGTTAGTCGCTTGTAATAAGCGCTTAGCGATAGTTTTACGTAAGCGTGTCATTGGAACACGTTTTTGGTCACGTGCGCCAATCGCTGGTGCAGGTGCAGCCGCTGCAGGAGCTGCCGCTGGAGCCGCTGCGCCGCCTTTGATGTGCTTCTCAACGTCTTCTTTGGTTAAACGACCGCCAACACCAGTGCCTTTGATGTTGTCAGAGTTTAAATTGTGCTCAGATAACAAACGACGAACTGATGGGCTTAGTGCATCAGATGATTCGTCAGTTGATTCTGCC
The DNA here is from genome assembly GCA_913060565.1 of uncultured Gammaproteobacteria bacterium. Lineage (GTDB taxonomy): Bacteria > Pseudomonadota > Gammaproteobacteria > Enterobacterales > Psychrobiaceae > Psychrobium. Next base: position 2,922 of record CAJXRU010000093.1, read on the forward strand.
GCTGCTGCTGGTGCAGGAGCCGCGTCATCCTTTTTCACTTCTTCGCCAGCTGCTGCGCCTTCTTTGATGATTGCAATTACTTGCTCACCAAGAACCGTTGCACCTTCGTCTTCACGAATTTCAACAACAACACCGTCAACTGGTGATGGTACTTCTAAAACAACTTTATCTGTTTCAATGTCAACTAGGTTGTCATCACGTGAAACACTATCGCCCACGCTTACATGCCAAGTTGCTACAGCAGCATCTGCTACTGACTCTGGTAATACAGGAACTTTAATTTCGACAGTCATCGACTTTTCCCTTAATAATTATTTAATAATAAGCGCAGCATCAATTAAATCTTGCTGTTGCTGTTTATGCATTGCTGGATAACCACACGCTGGAGCAGCTGACGCAGCACGACCTGCATAAGTCAGATTTGCGCCTTTTGGAATTGCAGACCAGAAATGATGCTGGCTACAGTACCATGCGCCTTGGTTTTGTGGCTCTTCTTGACACCAGACAAAATCAGTAACGTGGCTGTATTGCTCTAATAGCTTCTCAACTTCATCGTGTGGGAACGGGTAAAGTTGCTCAACACGAATAATAGCGATGTTATCAAGCTTGTCTTCACGACGTTTTTGCAATAGTTCGTAATAAACCTTACCACTACAAAATACAACACGTTCTACTTTGCTTGCATCGATGTCATCGATTTCGCCAATCACGTTTTGGAACGTGCCTTGTGCAAGTTCTTCAAGTGAAGAAACACATAATGGATGACGTAATAGTGATTTAGGCGTCATTACCACTAATGGACGACGCATTGGGCGAACCACTTGGCGACGAAGCATATGATAAATTTGCGCTGGTGTTGAAGGTACAACAACTTGCATATTATGGTCGGCACAAAGCTGTAAGAAACGCTCTAAACGTGCAGACGAATGCTCAGGGCCTTGGCCTTCATAACCGTGTGGCAATAGCATTGTTAGACCACATAAACGGCCCCACTTTTGCTCACCCGACGAAATGAATTGATCAAATACCACTTGGGCACAGTTAGCGAAATCACCAAATTGTGCTTCCCAGATATTTAAACCAGCAGGCTCTGCTGTTGTGTAACCATATTCAAATGCAACTACTGAGTTTTCAGATAATACCGAATCAAATAGACGGAATTTACCTTGGTCTTCAGAGATGTTCTTTAATGGAACATAAGTTGATGCATCATTTTGGTTATGCAATACAGCATGACGATGGAAGAATGTGCCACGACCACTATCTTGACCGATAATACGAACATTAGCTTTATCGTTTACGATAGACGCGTAAGCAAGGTTTTCTGCAAAACCCCAATCAACTGGCTTGTCGCCATTAGCCATAGTGACACGATCGTTGTAAATTTTTGCAACGCGTGACTGTAGCTTGTGATCTTCTGGGTATTCACACATTTTGTGTGCCAATGCTTTAATCGTATCTAACGGTAAAGTATTGTCGTAAGGAATATCCCAATCGTGACCAATATAAGGAGACCAATCTGTTGAATGCAACGTCATTGGACGCCATTCATCAACCACACAATCGCCGTGATCTAAACGGTCACGATAATCGTTAATCATGCTTGAGATATCACCTTGCTCTACCAGGCTTTGACCTAATAGTTTGTCGGCATAAATCTTACGCGGGGTTGGATGACGTTTGATTTTTTGATACATCAATGGCTGAGTTGCGTTTGGCTCATCGGCTTCGTTGTGACCGTGACGACGGTAACATACTAAGTCGATAACTACATCGCGACCAAACTTATTACGGTAATCAACCGCAATACGAGAGACAAAAGCAACCGCTTCTGGATCGTCGCCATTAACGTGGAAAATTGGTGCCTGAACCATTTTCGCAATATCCGTACAATACATGGTTGAACGTGTATCTTGTGGATTGCTCGTTGTAAAGCCAACTTGGTTGTTTACAACGATGCGAATGGTACCGCCTACTTTAAATGCACGCGCTTGCGACATATTAAAGGTTTCTTGTACAACACCTTGGCCAGCAATCGCGCTATCACCATGAATGGTAATTGGCATGACTAGGCTGCCATCTTTACACTCAAGACGATCTTGACGAGCACGTACACTACCAATAACTACTGGATTTACGATTTCTAAGTGAGATGGGTTAAAGGCCATGGCCACGTGAAGCGCGCCATGTGGTGTTTCGAAATCAGATGAGAAACCTTGGTGATATTTAACGTCACCTGAGCCATTCATTTCGTCGTGGTTACCAGCAAATTCATCAAATAATTCTGATGGTTTTTTACCAAGTAAATTAACCAGTACGTTCAGACGACCACGGTGAGCCATGCCAAGTACGATTTCTTTCGCGCCATGTTCGCCGGCTTTATAAAGCACTTCGCGAAGCATAGGAATAAGTGCGCCACCGCCCTCTAGTGAGAAACGTTTTGCACCAGGGAATTTAGCACCAACGTATTTTTCAATACCTTCGGCACAGGTTAATCCTGAAAGTAAGCGTAGTTTTTCTTCTTTTGAATAATCTGGCGTACTTTGCACTGATTCGAGCTGTTGCTGAATCCAACGTTTTTCTTCTGTGTCGGTAATGTGCATGTATTCTGCACCTACGCTGCCACAGTACGTTTGTTCTAACGCTTTGTGCAAGTCCTTGAGTTTCATAGAATCTTTGCTTACTGCAAATGATCCCACGTTAAACTCAGTGTCCATATCATCTTTATCCAGATTATGAAATGCTGGATTAAGCTCTGCCACTTTGTCACGTTCCCATAATCCTAATGGATCAAGGTTAGCGTGCTGATGACCGCGAAAGCGGTAGGCGTTGATCATTTGCAGTACTTTTACTTGCTTAGAAGCAGTCTGCGGATCGATTTCGCTTGCACCACCACCACGGATCTCTTTGGCAGCGCGACGGAAATAATCGCGGATTTGAGTATGATTTACTTCTTCAACGCCATCAGTTTCACTGCGTGGTAACTGCTCAAACACAGCACGCCACTCATCAGAAACCAATGTTGCATCTTCAAGAAATGCTTCATACAAGTCTTCTATATAGCCCGCATTAGCACCAGCTAGGTGTGACGATTCAAGCCACTCCTTCATTATGCCTTCATGCATTTTTTGCCCTTTTTAGTTTCACCAATCGATTATATAAATCAACGTGTTTTACTTGTCTAAACCGTCAAATACTGCGTTGCTCTCATTCGCAATAGCAAGCTATTACTCAATCAAGCGCCTTGTCTTTATCGATTTATTCGGCGTATAACACCGTTTCATTAATAACAGATTGGTCTAAGCCAAACGCTACAATAAACTTAAAAACAACCGTTAGATGATAAATAACACTCAATCGAGAATACTTATTATTTAACGAAAACTTAATCAAAAGTTTTAAATGTTTCTAACGCAAAAATAGCCATATCCTCCATTGAGCATACGGCTATTTAATTCTTATTCTTTTATTAACCTAAGGTCAATATCCATTCATTATACCGCGCGGTTTAACAACATAGATTTAATATGACCAATGGCTTTTGTTGGGTTTAATCCTTTCGGACAAACACTAACGCAGTTCATGATACCGTGACAACGGAATACACTAAATGCATCATCCAACTCGCCCAAACGCTCATCAGTAGCCGTATCACGGCTATCAATGATGAAACGGTAAGCATGTAATAAACCAGCAGGACCGATGAACTTATCAGGGTTCCACCAGAATGACGGACAAGATGTTGAACAACAAGCACATAAAATACACTCGTATAAGCCATCTAGCTTGTCACGTTCTTCAATAGTTTGTAGATGTTCACGTGCTGGTTGCACTTTACCATCGTTAATTAGATATGGTTTGATCTTCTCGTATTGAGTGTAGAACTGGCTCATATCAATAATTAAGTCACGCACAACCGGTAAACCAGGTAATGGACGTAAAACAACCTTACTGCCTTTAAGGGCTGATAATGGCGTAATACATGCGAGGCCATTTTTGCCATTCATGTTTACACCGTCACTACCACAAACACCTTCACGACATGAACGACGGAATGATAACGTTGGATCTTGTTCTTTCAACAAGATAAGCGCATCAAGAACCATCATGTCAGAGCCTTCTTCAAGCTCTAACGTGTAATCTTTCATGTATGGCTTCGCGTCAACATCTGGATTGTAGCGATAAATTGAGAATACTTTTTTCATCACTCTCTCCTTAGTATGTACGAGCTTTAGGTGGGAAGGCTTCACGCGTCTTAGGTGTGAAGTTAACGTCACGCTTGGTCATTTCACCAGTGTTTGCATTGTAAACACTGTGACATAGCCAGTTGTCATCATCACGCTCTGGGAAATCTTCACGAGAGTGAGCACCACGAGACTCTTCACGGAAGTTTGCTGCAACAGCCGTTGCGTAAGCAGTTTCCATCAAGTTGTCAAGCTCTAAACATTCAATACGTTGTGTATTGAATTCTGCTGAATTGTCAGACAGTTTTGCGTTTTGTAAACGCTCACGAATCTTCTTAAGTTCAGCCAGACCTTCAGCCATTGCTTTACCTTCACGGAATACTGAGAAGTTAAGCTGCATACAAAGCTGCATGTCTTTCTTAATTTGTACTGGGTCTTCACCGTCTTTGTTATTTTCCCAACGGTTAAGACGTGCAAGTGCACCATCAATTTGCTCTTGAGAAGCATCTTTGTGGTTTAAGTCACCTGTTAGGTATTCACCTAGGAACTTACCAGCACTACGGCCAAATACCACTAAATCTAGTAATGAATTACCACCTAAACGGTTAGCACCATGTACAGATACACAAGCGATTTCACCAACAGCGAATAGACCTTCAACGATCACATCATCACCAGCGTCATTACGTGTTAATGCTTGACCGTGAATGTTAGCCATTACACCACCCATCATGTAGTGACAAGTCGGTAAAATTGGAATTGGCGCTTCTACAGGATCAACGTGAGCAAAGGTACGTGATAAATCACAAACACCTGGTAGGCGTGACTCAAGAGTCTCTTTACCTAAATGATCAAGTTTTAATAAACAATGTGGACCTAAAGGACCATCAAGACCACGGCCTTCACGGATTTCGTTCATAATAGAACGAGCAACTACATCACGAGATGCTAAATCTTTAGCATTTGGTGCGTAACGCTCCATGAAACGTTCGCCATCTTTATTTAGAAGATAACCACCTTCACCACGACAACCTTCGGTTACTAGCACACCAGAACCAGCGATACCTGTCGGGTGGAACTGCCACATTTCCATGTCTTGCATAGAACAGCCAGCACGAATTGCCATACCAACACCGTCACCAGTGTTAATGTGAGCATTGGTCGTTGATGCGTAAATACGACCAGCACCACCAGTTGCAAGTACAGTTGCACGAGATTTAAAGTAAACTACTTCACCCGTTTCAATGTTCATTGCAGTACAACCAACAACAGTGCCGTCGTCGTTTTTAACTAAATCTAGGGCATACCATTCGCTAAATACGTTAGTTTTGTTTTTAACGTTTTGTTGATATAGCAAATGCAATAATGCGTGACCTGTACGGTCAGCTGCTGCCGCTGTACGTGCCGCTTGCTCGCCACCGAATTCTTTCGATTGGCCACCAAATGGACGTTGATAAATTTTGCCTTCTTCGGTACGTGAGAATGGTAAACCCATGTTCTCAAGTTCGATAATAGCTTCTGGGCCCGCTTCACACATATATTCGATAGCATCTTGATCACCGATAAAGTCAGAGCCTTTAACCGTGTCATACATGTGCCAATGCCAGTTATCTGGATGGCTGTTACCTAGAGCAACGGTGATACCACCTTGCGCAGATACAGTGTGCGAACGTGTTGGGAACACTTTTGAAATAAGTGCACACGTTTTGCCTTCTTGTGAAATTTGCAGTGCAGCACGCATGCCCGCACCACCGGCGCCGATTACAACGGCGTCAAATTCTAATACTGGAATACTCACTTTAGACTCTCCATAAAATAACAATACCAGCAACCACGTAGCTAAATGCTGCCGCGTTAATTGCTAGTTGAAGAACAAAACGAAGACCAACAGGTTTTACGTAATCTGTTAGGACTTGCCACATTCCAATCCAGGCGTGAGCCAATAGCGAAAGTAAAGTGATGATCGTGAAAATTTGCATTCCTAGGTTTGAAAACAATGATTTCCAAGAAAGGTAATTCACGTCGTTTGTCAGGAAGAAACCTAAAAGGAAAAGTGCGTACAGTGCCAAATTAATGCCTGCCACACGAATGATAATAAAATCATGAACGCCACTGCGTCCTAGTGTTGCGGCATTATTTACCATACCCAAACCCCTGCTAATACTGATAAAATTAGTGTGATAACCATTGAGATACGTGCCGTGGTGTTTGCAGAGTCTAACTCTTCACCGTAACCCATATCCATGATGATATGACGAACACCTACAACTAGATGATAGGCTAGCGCGGTTAATATGCCCCAGAAGACAAACTTGGCCAAAAAGCTACTCATAATGTCCTGAACGTTAGCAAAGCCTAGAGGGCTTGATAACGATTCAGCAAAAAACCACATCAAGATACCAGTTGCAACGAACATAATAACGCCACTGATACGGTGTAGAATTGATGCCAATCCAGGTAATGGTAAGCTAATGGTCTGTAAGTCGAGGTTTACAGGTCTTTGCTTTTTCACGATTGTGCTCACTTAAGCTAAATTGGAGGCCCATTTATTTTTATAAAAGAGAAAGCCTCTCGGGCTCCGACAAGAAATTTTTTCAATAGCTAACACCCATTAACTACCTATCTTTCTCTTTGTTTGGTACTTACGAATTGTGTCAAAAGTCTACAAGCCGTTAAATCCGACGAAAGTATACTGGGACTGTTACATAAATACAATTAATGTAATGCCATAAATCGCGTCTTTCATAGTGAAATAAAGATTATTAAATTTAATCATTTGATAACATTTATTCGTTAACTTGACATAGACGCAAGTTGACTCGACTATTATTTGCACACAACACACAAAAAATACACAGAATTAGAACAAAAAAACAACATAACCATTTTTAAACATTCATTTAAATTGACAAGTTATGCAATTATTAGGTTAAATACAGGCCATTTATTTATGTAACCTGAATATTTATTGGTCAATACAATAACCAATTTAATAAATAGACAGAAAAATTACACAGGAGCAAATCGTATGACAGAGCGTCACGCTACCCTATCGATCGACGGAAATGATCTTATTGAACTTCCAATTTCATCAGGTACCGCAGGTCACGATGTAATCGACATCAGCAAGCTTGGCAGCACCGGCAACTTCACTTTTGATCCGGGATTCATGGCAACGGCCTCTTGTGAATCAGAAATCACATACATCGATGGCGCTAAAGGTATTTTATTACACCGCGGTTACCCAATCGATCAGCTTGCAAACAATGCTGACTACTTAGAAGTTTGTTACATTCTTCTTCATGGTGATAAGCCATCTCAAGCTGAATACGACGAGTTTGTAGCCCTTATTAAGAATCACACAATGGTTCATGACCAGTTGTTCCAATTCTTTAAAGGCTTCCGTCGTGATGCTCACCCTATGGCAATTCTTTGTGGTGTTGTTGGTGCATTATCGTCGTTCTACCATGATTCATTAGACGTTAATAACCCACGTCACCGTGATTTATCTGCAATCCGTTTAGTTGCTAAAATGCCAACTCTTGCTGCAATGAGCTACAAGTACAGCATCGGCCAACCATTCGTATACCCTAAGAATGACCTTTCTTACTCAGAAAACTTCTTAAACATGATGTTCTCTGTGCCTGCTGAAGATTACAAAATTAGCCCAACGATTGCTCGTGCAATGGACCGTATCTTCACATTACATGCTGATCACGAACAAAATGCTTCAACGTCAACTGTACGTTTAGCGGGTTCATCAGGCGCTAACCCATTTGCATGTATTGCGGCTGGTATCGCTTCACTTTGGGGCCCAGCACATGGCGGCGCAAATGAAGCGTGTTTAACAATGCTTGAAGAAATCGGCAGTGTTGATCGCATCGAAGAATACGTTGCTAAAGCGAAAGATAAGTCTGATCCATTCCGCCTAATGGGCTTTGGTCACCGCGTTTACAAAAACCACGATCCACGTGCAACAGTAATGCGTGAAACATGTCATGAAGTTCTTTCAGAACTAAAAATTGACGATCCACTATTAGACGTAGCAATGGAACTTGAGCGTATCGCTTTAGAAGACCCATACTTCATCGAGAAAAAACTTTACCCTAACGTAGATTTCTACTCAGGTATCGTGATGCGCGCAATGGGCATTCCAGTATCAATGTTTACTGTTATCTTCGCCCTGTCTCGCACAGTTGGTTGGATTTCACACTGGAAAGAAATGCTGGGTCAACCAGGTCACAAAATCGGTCGTCCTCGTCAGTTATACACTGGTGCAGCAGCACGTGATTTTGAATCAAATGCTAAAAAATAAGACTTAGTAAAATAAGTTAATGAAAGCCCGTTTGTAATATTACAAACGGGCTTTTTTATTTTGGTTCCCATTACAATTGTAAAATTTTTGTAAACAATATAACTTAAATATTTCTAATCAGATCACACTAATATCTTCATCGCTATATAACAAAAATGAATTAAATATACCTTAAAACCCTATTTAAATGGGCACATTAAGATATATTAATTAACGTTAAGTTGATCACACTTTTACCTCTGAAAGTCAATTGTCCTATTCGTTAACCGCTGATAATGTTTAAAAAATGTTTACGGATGTAACATTATGTAATTGAAAAAAACATTTCATGCATACCTCCCTATGGATTACTCACTCTAGTATTTAAGAAAAATCTTTAAGGATTACTTATGAGAGAAGTAAATAAACTAACTCAAGCGATAAGATTCGCTTTACTATCAAGTGCTATAGTCGTTTCAAGCACTGCGACAGCGTCAAATGACAAAGAAAAAACAAAAGAAAAAATAGAAAAAGTAGCAGTTCAAGCTAAGACAACAGCTATACAAGAAATTGAAGAAGAAGTCGAAGAGGTTGTTGAGCGCATCGCAGTTACGGGTTCTCGAATCAAGCGAAGTGAATTCTCAAACGCATCACCGATACAAGTAGTTAGCGGTGAAGTTTCTCGTGAATTAGGGTTATTTGATACAAGTGCAATGCTGCAAAGTACTTCACAAGCTTCAGGTCAGCAAATAGATAGTACTTTTAATGGTTTCGTCCTAGATAATGGTCCAGGTGCAGCAACTGTAGGATTCCGTGGTCTTGGTGCTGATAGAACCCTTGTTTTAGTCAATGGTCGAAGAATCGCACCTGCTGGTGTAGGTGGTGCTCCAGTTGCACCTGATTTAAATCTTATCCCTACAATAATGATCGATCGAATTGAAAACTTATTCGATGGTGCGTCTACTGTTTATGGCTCTGACGCAATTGCAGGTGTAGCAAATGTAAAATTAAAATCAAACGTTGAAGGCTTTCAAATTAATGGGTCTTTTTCTGCCCCAACTGATGGCGGTGAACAAACTGCATTAGGTCTGATGTATGGCACAACCGGTGATAACTACTCATTCACTATAGGCGGTGAGTACAATGATCGTCAAAGACAAACATTCGGACAGAACACCTTTTTAAGTGATTGTGAAGAACGAATTTTTGAAGGTGAGGACGGAAATGAGTATCGCGGTCGACGTGGTGATGGCCCATCTGCAACGCCACATTCTAACTGTGCGTTATTCCCATTAACTAACCGAATGTCTATTCCATTCTTTGGTAGTGTATATAGAACAGAAGGTACGACAAACATTGGTATCCCTAACTACAGTGATTCTACGCTTAACCCCGACAATGTTGCTTTCTTCCAAAGTCAAGGTGTTAATGCAATTCATGCTGACAGTAACGGCGATGGCATCAATGATACAGCAATTTGGGATGGAAATGGCGATGGCCTACTAGACTTTGATTTTGCTGATCCACTCTATTCATACCTAAATTCTAGTGAGAGAAATAAGCAAGATTGGGTAAGTAAGTTAGAACGCGTTTCTATTTACGCGACAGGTGATTACCTTTTCCAAGATGATAACGATACTCGTTTTTTCTACGAAGGTTTATATGCTAAACGTGATTCAGGAACTATTGCAGGAACAGGACAAATTTTTCCAACAGTTTCTGCCGATAATCCTTTTAACATTTGTGGTAGTGACCCTATCAATGGCATTGACTGTCGTGCAGGTGTAGGTGCTCCTTATGGTGCACAAAGCGCTACACCAATTATTAACATTCGAGGCGATAGAGATCGTCAAGCAGTCGACGTTTATCAATACCGATTAGTTGCAGGCGTAAATGGTAATCTTGGTGCTTTGGATAACTTTGGTGAGGGTGCTTGGTCTTATGAAGTAGCATTAACTCATAGCGCTTCAAAGGGTGAGTCTTCTAGACGCGGCATAAGCCGTAGCAACTTTGCTAAATCTTTGGCTGCTGTACGAAATGACGACGGAACGATTACTTGTGGCGATGGCACTGACGGTTGTGTTCCAGTAAACTTATTTTCATCAAACATCTACACTGAAGGCGGTGGTACATTTACTAACGAAGAAGCTGCCTATCTATTAGTTAATAGTGAAGTATCTACTGAAATTGAGCAAACAATGTTCTCAGCGTTCATATCTGGCGATATGTTCACATTACCGTGGAACGATGAAGTGGTACCTTTAGTTTTAGGTGCTGAACTCCGCAAAGATAAAATCAAAACTACGTTAAATGATGTTGCTCGAGAAGGACTTTACAATCTAGCAGCAGATTTAGGTGCTGATGGATCAAAGAATTTACGCGAAATTTTCTTTGAAACTGAGTTGCCTCTTATTCGTGGTAAAGAATGGGCAGAAGAGTTAACGTTTACAGCGTCTGGCCGTGTAACTGATGAAACATTTTATGCGCCAGAGCGCGTATATAGCCTTAAAGCTATTTATCGCCCGACCGAATGGTTAACATTCCGCGGAACGCGCGGTACTTCATACCGTACCCCTAATTTACGCGAACGTTTCTTAAACGGCGGTTCGAGCTTTAGCTCAATCACCGATCCATGTGTTGTTCCGGATGCGGCAAGAGTATCAGATCCATTGGATACTAATGCGATTCAAACATATAACGCAGCTGAAGATGAACGTGAACAACGTGTTCTAGATTCTTGTTCTGCAAATGGAGTAGATCCGACATCTCTTGGCCTAAATAACGGTTCAAATGATGGCGGTTTTACAAGCTTTGTATCAGCAGAAATAACAACTGGTGGCTCAGAAGAATTGAGTCCAGAGCGCTCTTTATCTGAAACTTACGGTATTGTTGTTGAGCAACCGTTTAGTGAAGCCTTCGACTTAACGCTTGGCGTAACTTGGTATGACATTGAAATCACTCAAGGTGTTGCACAGCCTGGCTCGGCATTCATTGTTGGAAGATGTTTTAATAACTCTGAATCGCCTGATGGTTCAAGTGAATTCTGTAATAGCATCAATCGCGATGCAGAAACTCAACAAATTACAGGTATTAATGGCTCATTTATCAATATTGGTTTTGAAGGTTCGAAAGGTATTGATTATAACATTTTCTACGGTCAAAAATTCGTTGTTGCTGATAACGAGCTAGGTGTTGAGCTTGATATTCAAGCGACTCAACTTAAAGCCCGCAACTTTGACATTTTAGGTGATGTAGATGATAACCTCGGTGAAATAGCAAATCCAGAATGGAGAGGCTCGGCACGTTTAGGTTTAACCTATAGAGACTTTAGATTTAGCTGGAGAACTCAATTTATCGGTGGAGGTCAGAATGATGACTTATTTGAGTACGACGTTAATCCTGGCTGTGATGGATTAGATGTTTTATGTCGTCCTAAAGAAACAACTGAAGACTACACTCTTCATACTTTCTCGATGGGATATTCACAAGATAATTGGTCAGTTACTGCAGGTGTTAGAAATGTATTTAACGATGCACCACCGGAATTAGACGGTGCTGCGGGCGGTAACATTCGTAACATACCGCTTGGTGTTGGCTACGATACTTTCGGCCGTACAGTGTTTGCGTCAGTTGATTACTCATTTTAATTAGAAACCTCTCTCTCAAGTCAAAAGACTCTCTAATGTAAGTTAGAGAGCCTTTTTTAATAAATACTAAAGGAAAAGCTATGTTTATAAGCCGAAAATTAATTGGGTTATTAGCAGCTGCAATGTTAACGCCCACCACTTTAATGGCGAAAGACTATAAGCACTCAGACTTAATTGAGTCCTTTGCAGTCTTACCAGCAGTTACCCAAGCGACAGTATCCCCGGATGGAAAGCGCGTAATCATTCGACGTGCGACGACCAAAGATGGTGATTACATCTTAGAAGTGAGAAAGACAAGAGACTTAAAGAAAAAGCCTGTGCTATTCGGTGCAAAACACATGGAAATATCGAACGCTTATTGGCTCAATAACGACTTAATGGCAGTTAATTTTTCACAAAACATTCAAGATGGTAATAAAAATTATTGGGTCAGTAAGTTCGCTATAGTAAATGCTAATGGAAAGGACAAGTGGCGCATTCCGTTTCCAAAGGATAATCAAGCTAGATTTTCATTGCGAAGCACTTTACCCGATGACCCTAAGCATGTCTTAATGTCATACGACATAGATGATGATTTCAGACCTGACGTAATAAAATACAATATTTATACTGGCAGAACTAAAACGATAATACGTTCTACCAGCAAATTGGGTGGCTTTATTGCCGATACCAAATGGAAAATGCGTGCAGCAAGCTCATACGATTTAAAAAATAATACAATAGATCAGTACGTCCGCGCATCAGTAGATGACGAATGGGAATTGATTTATAAAAACCGCCCAGAGAATCGGGAGAGATTTGATTTTTTAAGCTTCTCAGCCGAAAACCCGCAAGATATTTACATTAACGCTAACAGAGGCCAGGATACAACTGGTATCTACACGTATAATATTAAAACTAAACAATATTCAGACAGATTATTTGGGTTAAAAAATGTTGATGTTGATGGTGTTGTTCTTAGTCGAAAAAAGGCTGACCGAGGACGACTATTAGGTTTTTCCTACACAGGTAAAGAGCCTAAAGTCCATTGGTTAGATGAATATGAGCAACAATTAAGGGATGCAATAAAAGCAGCGTTTCCTAGTAAGTTTGTCTCTCTAGTGAGCCGTTCAGAAGATGACAAACAAATAGTTGTACGTACGAGTGCTGGTAACGATCCTGGCACATTTTACTTATTGAGTGACCTCAAAAAAATTCAAATAATTGGTGAGCGTTTTCCACTAATAAATCGTGACCTTTTAGGGGATGTCAAATACATCAAATATCCAGCTCGTGATGGATTAAAAATTCCGGCTTATGTGACTATTCCGAAAATTGGTAAAAAACCTTATCCAACAGTCTTTATGCCTCATGGTGGTCCGTGGGTACGTGACACAATCATTTATGATGAATGGGCGCAATTACTCGCTAGTCATGGCTATATGGTTGTTCAACCTCAATATCGTGGTTCAACTGGTTTTGGACTGAAGCATTGGAAATTGGGTGATAACAATTGGGGGCAAACGATGCAAGACGACAAAGATGATGGTGTTAAATACTTTGTTGATAGAGGCCTAGCGGATCCAGATAAAGTAGCTATTTTTGGTTGGAGTTATGGTGGTTATGCCGCTTTTGCTGCATCAGTTCGAGAAAATGGTCCATTTGCATGTTCAATTGCCGGTGCTGGTGTTGCCGACTTGAGCCGCATTAGTGCTACGTTGTTTAACGGTAGTCGATACGGCCGAGTTTTCCAAGGTAAGACAGTATCAGGACTATCTCCTATTGAACACGCTGAAAAATTAAATATGCCATTATTTATCATTCATGGTGATATTGACCAACGTGTACCTGTCAAACAGAGTCGACTGATGGTAGATAAGCTAAAATCTCTCGGTAAGGCGCATAAATACCTTGAACTCAAGGGTGCAGACCATTTTTACGGCACTTTATACTATCGACATAAATCAGCATTCTATCCTGCTATGATTGATTGGTTAGAAAATTCTTGTTTTACTAAATAAAACATAGATTAGCTCAAAGAATTTAGAGAAAATTGAAGCCATTAAATAGAGATATTTAAGGGCTTTTTATTATTAATATTTTTCTACCAAAGCGAAAAGTAATTAACTGACTAACTCAAAATTGAACGGCTAGCTTTTAGCACTGATCCTATTGAAAGTGAACATCCCTTCAGTTTTACTGTTTTTACTCTCCACACTTTTTTAATCAATCTCGCCACCAGCAATAGTAATATTCACTAACGCAATTATAAAATTTCGTACAATATATAATTAACCATATGTTTTGTATAGGTTAATATAACTTGGCATAAGCTATGCTCTTTCGGATTATATTTTATTATTGATAACAAGAGCATCGGATCATGCAAACTACTACAAAAACATCAATTATCGCCGCCCTTCTTCTTTCTAGCCTACTTTCAGGATGTGGCGATTCAAATGCCAAAGATGACGAAAAAGAAGATAAAGAATTTGCCATTCCGGTTGTTACTACTCAAATAAAACAGCAGCCAATTTCTTCAACTTACCATTCAACTGCCACCCTAGAATCTCGCGATGACGCACAAGTTATTAGCCGCGTGACAGGTATTGTCGAGCAACTTAATGTTGAAGAAGGTGATTATGTTAAGAAAGGTCAACTACTCGCAAAAATCGATTCTCGTCGTTATCAATTAGCACTGAATAAAGCACAAGCTGAACTAGCAAGCATCAATCAAGAACTAAGCCGTTTAAAGAAACTTCAAGCTAAAAACTTAGTCAGTCGCGATCAAGTTGATAAGTTATCGTTTTCTTACCAATCGGCAAAAGCCGCCTATGATTTAGCAGCGCTAGATTTAGAAGATAGCTTAATAAAAGCACCTATTTCAGGCTACATCTCTAACAAAATGGTCAAGCAAGGCCACTTTAGTCAGTCATATCAGCAGTTACTTCACATCGTCAATCAGCAAGATCTACAAGCTATTCTCTATGTGCCAGAAGCGCAACTTGCCAATGTTAAACTCGATCAATTAGCCACTTTGGCATTTTCAGCGCTACCGAATCAGTCATTCAATGCTCACGTTCGTTCAATTTCACCAGTGATTGATAGTAAAAGCGGTACATTTAAAGTCATTTTGGCACTGACTAATAGCGAATCGCTCTTAAAACCAGGTATGTTTGCGCAAATCGCAGTAGTATTTGATACACATAAAGATTCATTAACGGTGCCATCAGATGCAATAATTCATCGAGATGGTCAGCAATACGTGTTCGTTGTGAAAGATAATAAGGCCCATGAGGTATCAGTTACCACAGGTTATAACCAAGAAGAAATCACCGAAGTAACAGGTGACATTGATTCACAAACTCAAATCGTTATCAAAGGTCATCGTAATCTTAAAAATGATGCGCTCATTGAAGTGATTAACCAGCCTAAAACAACTGACGATCCAATGTCAGAACTGTCTCTTATACACATCTCCGAGCCCACGAGACTAGGCATGATCTCGTA
>CAJXRU010000094.1 GCA_913060565.1 uncultured Gammaproteobacteria bacterium
CCTAGTCTCGTGGGCTCGGAGATGTGTATAAGAGACAGATTTTTAGCGTTAGTCACTTCTTCAAAAACGCCGACGGTAAACTTGCCAAATACAGATATTGATTCTTCAAATAAATTTAACGCCACATCATCTAGGTAATGAATGAGGTCGTCATGAGGGTGCTCAAAGCACGGAGCATCCACACGGCCACGTAAATCGATAACGCGATTACAGTCATTGAAGAGGCGGTTAATTTCCATTTTGACTAAAAAGCGTCGTGATTTAGAAAGAGCACGGGTCACATGCTCGAATCTTTCATTAAAGTTCGAGTCTTGATAATACGGGATCAGCTTTTTAATAAATGCTTTGTCATCGTCTAAAGACATAGTGGTACTAAAATCCAAATTTCATGGTGTTAATACTGTTTCCGAGCCTCGAATGTCACTAATTTGGCGATTAGTTGTGGAAACGGCAGAAATAGTATTGCATAGCAATATCTATGCCTGTTCTACGTTTCTGTGGCACTAATTATTATTTCCAAATACGAGTATGGAATGCTACTGCAATAAACTAGGTAATGATGGCTCAGAAAGTACAGGTAATTCTTATCAATAAATTATGCTTTACAGTATGATAGAGCGTATTAGTGAAACAGACAATAAATGAGTGGAAAGTAGTCATGGCTAAAGAGAAAAAGTCATATATGTGTTCAGATTGTGGATTTGACGGGTATCCACGCTGGCAAGGGCAATGTAGTGAATGCGGTCAATGGAATACAATTGTTGAATTTAAAGCCGCAAAAAGCCCAACGCAAGCAACACATAGCACTAAGACGACTGCGCGTTCAGGTTACGCTGGTGCTGCGAGTGCTCAATCTAAAAAGCTCTCTGATGTAAAAGACTCTGAAGTAGCACGATTTAGTTCTGGCTCTAAAGTACTTGACCGACTGATGGGGGGCGGCACCGCTTACGGATCGGTAAATTTACTCTCTGGTTCACCTGGTGCGGGTAAGAGTACTATTTTGATTCAAACCGCTTGTTTTGTCTCACAATCAATGCCGACGTTGTATGTTACTGGTGAAGAAAGTGCTGAACAAGTCAAAGCGCGCGGGGTTCGTTTAGGGCTTAATATCAATAACGTGAATATTATGACCTCTGGTGATGTGGATGAAATAGCGGCCGAATGTGATCGTTTGAGCGTCAAGTTTTTGATTGTTGATTCAATTCAAACCGCCTTTTTACCGTCATTAGACAATAGCCCAGGTAGTGTTACCCAAGTCAAAGAGAGTGCTGCATTTCTTACTCGTAAAGCGAAGGCCGATGGTATTTCAGTGTTTTTAGTTGGCCATGAAACTAAAGATGGTTCCTTTGCTGGTCCGCAGACATTAAGTCACATCATCGATGGTGCGTTTAAATTAGAAACGGAAATTGACGCTAAATATCGAACCATGAAACCTAATAAGAATCGCTATGGCGGTATTAATGTCATTGGCACTTTTGCCATGATGTCAGATGGTTTGAAAGACGTGACAAACCCGAGTGCCATTTATCTCGAGCACAGCGGTGTTGAAGCCACAGGCAACATGGCCTATGCGTATAGCGAAGATAACAGAACATTGTTGGTTAATATGCAAGGATTAGTGAGTGACAGCACGTCAGAAAAACCTGAACGTGGCGTTATTGGTATCGATTATAAACGACTAAATATGTTGCTGGCGATAATGCGAACGCGAATGGGCGTGATGATTGGCTTTAAAGATATTTATGCCAATGTTGTTGGCGGTGTTAACTTAACTAGAGATGTTGGTTGTGACTTACCATTAGTGATGTCCTTGATGTCGTCTCATCAAGAAATTGTCTTTCCAAACGATACGATTGCATTTGGCGAAGTTGGACTAAATGGTGAAGTTAGACCGGTAAGAAATGGCGTTGAACGTGTCGAAGAAGCGGTTTTAAATGGTTTTAAAACTATTATCTTACCAAAGAAGAATTACAGTAAAGAGCTCACTAATCATCAAGGAATAGCTTTTATTCCAGTAGAAAAAGTGAGTGATTTGGGTCAAGCAATGGAAGTAGGGCGCCGTCAAGCGTCTTAGTATTAACTTAAAAGGCCAATAAACAATATTACTGCATTAGTTTAGCGCGCCAACATAGCAAGCTCTCGATTGAGTAAATCGTCATTAGCAAGGTTGAGTTGGATAAGTCGCTTTAATTCACTGACACTATCAATATCGATATGATGACTACTCATACCAAGATGTGAGTTTTCAACGTGTACCACGGTGGATTCCATGACTATTTTTCGGCCCTGTTCAAGGGTTAGAATGAGCGTCGTTTCATCTTTTAGTAGCACGTTGAGCGCATCTGGTTTAGTGCACAAGAATCCATGTAAAGACAAATCTAAGATTTGAACGATATGACTTTCGCCATTACATACCAATTTTGCGTCATGACTAAATAAGACACGTTGAAAAATGCGTTTATCTTGCATAATGACCTCACCACCTAAGATGAAATAGAATTAATTATTAAGTTAGCTGGTCAGTCGAACGAAAGCAAATCTATCGTCTTAAAATTTAAATAAAAAAGCGGCCAAATGAATAGTCATTTGGCCGCTTTTTAAGTGTAACTTTAAGAGATTCGCTTGTACTTTATGCGGTGTGGATTAACAGCCGCTTCACCTAGCTCTTCTTTTAACCATTTTTCATAGTCAGAGTATGCGCCTTCAAAGAAGTTGATTTTTCCTTCGTCGCGATAATCTAAAATATGAGTGGCGATGCGGTCAAGGAACCAACGGTCATGAGAAATAACCATGGCACAACCAGGAAACTCAAGTAAGGCATCTTCTAACGCACGCAATGTTTCAACATCTAGATCATTGGTTGGTTCATCGAGCAAGATCATGTTGCCACCAGCTTTTAATAGTTTAGCTAAATGAACGCGGTTTCGCTCACCGCCAGACAATTCACCGATACGTTTTTGTTGATCGCTGCCTTTAAAGTTAAAGCGGCCAACATAAGCACGTGATGGAATTTGTACATTGCCAACGGTTAGAATATCTTGCTCTTCAGCAATTTCTTGGAATACCGTATTGTTTTCATTCATGTCATCGCGGAATTGATCAACACTTGCCACAACAACTGATTCACCAAGGGTAATGTCACCACTATTTGGTTGCTCACTACCAGTAATCATTTTAAATAGTGTTGATTTACCTGCACCATTGGCACCGACAATACCAACGATTGCACCTTTAGGAATACTAAGGCTTAGATCATCAATCAATACACGGCCATCAAATGATTTATTGAGGTTAGTAATGTCTAATACTTTATCGCCTAAACGAGGGCCTGGTGGAATGAACAACTCGTTAGTTTCATTACGCGCTTGGTAATCATTAGTATTGAGCTCTTCAAAGCGTGCCATACGTGACTTGCTTTTTGCCTGACGCGCTTTAGGATTAGAACGAACCCACTCTAGCTCTTTAGCAATTGATTTTTGGCGTGCTTTTTCAGATGATTTTTCTTGCGCCAAACGCTCATCTTTTTGTTCAAGCCAGCTAGAGTAGTTGCCTTCCCATGGAATACCTTGACCACGATCAAGCTCTAAAATCCAACCGGCAACGTTATCAAGGAAGTAACGGTCATGGGTAATCGCCACGACAGTGCCAGAATAATCATGTAAGAAGCGCTCTAACCAAGCGACTGATTCGGCATCTAGGTGGTTAGTAGGTTCGTCAAGTAATAACATGTCTGGTTTTTCTAATAACAAGCGACACAGTGCAACACGGCGACGTTCACCACCGGATAATACTTGAATTTTTTGTTCCCATTCAGGTAAACGCAGTGCATCGGCAGCGCGTTCAAGAGCATGTTCAAGGTTGTGGCCGTCGGTTGCTTGAATGAGGGCCTCAAGTTCACCTTGCTCTTTGGCTAACGCATCAAAATCTGCGCCTTCTTCAGCGTATTCAGCATATACTTGATCAAGACGAGTCAATGCATTTTTAACATCTTTAAATGCTTCTTCAACTGCTTCACGAACTGTTTGTTGCTCATCAAGTACAGGCTCTTGTGGTAAATAACCAATGCGAATATCAGCTAACGGGCGCGCTTCACCTTCGATGTCGGTATCTAACCCTGCCATGATTTTTAGAAGGGTTGATTTACCTGAACCATTAAGACCTAGTACGCCGATTTTGGCGCCGGGGAAAAAGCTGAGTGAGATGTCTTTAAGAATATGTCGCTTTGGTGGTACTACTTTACCAACGCGATTCATTGAATAAATGAATTGAGCCATTGAGTGTCCTAAGTAATGATTTTCAATGGCTCTAGTGTAAACAAATTTAGCGCAACAAGGTACTAGGGTTTATTGTTCTTTTGAGTTCATTTTTGCAGAAATTTGTTTGGGCTTTCTACAAAGAAGAGCTTATATTGTGCAGCTGGCTGCACAAATCGGCGATAAGGCCATAAAAATTAAAAACAAATACTGTCCATAGGATTCACCTAAAAGCATTTTGTGCGGCGTTATTCGTCATTCACCTAGATAAACTAGGCATCAATCCTCATTCCTTGCTCAAAACACTTTTAGATTGAACAAAATATGAACCATAAAGCACAATAGACCCTAGCTAACAGCGTAATTGCGATGAGATTTGAGTAATCCAATCATAAAGAGCAAGATGGCGATGCCCAGAAAGTAGAGCGGCATATTTGCTTGCCAGCTTAGTTGGCTATTCACACCAAAATAATCGAGATAAAGTGCGGCATGTAACGGTCCTAAATACCATAACGCCGGGTAGATAACTTCGAAGGTTCGATTAGTGTTCGTTAAACTCGCGCAGAAAAAAGCGAGAGAGCTGATAAAAAAGGTCGCAATGAATATTTGAGCGACAATTAATAGCTCTCCCGTCATCAACAATCGAACAAGTCCACCAGATGTTGTTAGTAATAGCAGTAAAATTGCAGCTGAAATAACGCTTAATGCCTGTTTATTGATGGAAAAATTGCAATAGCTCAACAAAGAATCAGTATTGTTGAGATACGAGCGTACACCAATGGGTGACAAGATCAACACGCACATTAACCAGCTTAGCGGAATAACGGCTTGGCTGAGTGTTGCTAATGGCACTAATATTTGAGCTATATTAAGACCAATAATAGCTATATACCAGTATTTGGATAAGCCTTTAATTAACAATAATAACTCAAGTCTAACTTGACGAGTGAACGCACTAATGTTGGTTACTTTTTTGAACAACACATCGCATGTAGTGCCTATTAATGACAGTTTTTTATCAACAAAATGGTTAGACGTTTTACTTACCGCTGCGCCACTGTGAGTAAAACGATCAAAAAGAATTATGGCGATTACTAGGAAGGCAACACTGGCAAATAAAATGGGCAATATATCGGTAAATATGTCTGACGATATCGATGCACCATGCCAAACAAAGGTCGAAACTTCGTTTTCTGAAAGGCTGGTACCAATACTAATACTGGAATTTGATGCTGTTTGTGGATATAGCGTTGCAATATCCTGTTGAATTTGTGTGTGGATCACGGATATGCCGCTGCCTGAGGCGACGAGTTTAACCAGTGTTGTTACCCAAATAAAAAAGTAGGCAACGTTTCCAAGTCCACCCCGAAGCCAAGGCACAGTTTCGAACAACAATGCAATTGACGCAATTGCTAGTAAAAGCGGAAATACAAACACCATTTGTGGCCAAATAATTTGCCATAGATTTATGACATAACTCTCACCAAAATAAAGCTGCATTAACACACTAATCGCTATCATCACCGTCATTATGACTGTTAAAACAATGACACTAACTAGCCATTTTGCAAATAGGTAATGAATTTTGCTAACGGGAGTTGCGGCAATTAATTCAGACACAAGTAACCGCCGATCGTTGTTGATGGTATTTTTCACTAAATAGAAGCAAATAATTGGTAACAAGGTGATATTGAGACTGGCTAAACAAATACCTATCCACGCACTATTGTATATACCGCGATAACCATTAATGACTAGCGTTTGATAGTCGGCACTTGGCGCAGGGAAAAATAGTACAGTAAGCAAAGCCATTACCAATAACGTAATGACAAAGCTTGATTGACGAATACGTTGCTTAAAATCCGCTTTAATACTCGCTATAAGAACATTACTCATACCGCCTCCAGCGCAATATTTGTATTCACAGGCTCAATGGCAGGTTCTTTTCCTTTGACGAAATATAAATAGGTGTCTTCCAATGTTGGGTTTCTCGACACAGCCTTTGCTGGAACAGCTTCTGTGCTAACAAAACGAAGTGTCATATCTTCGCCTTGGCGTAGACTGTGACTGACATTAAGCTGAGATTGCTGTGCTTTAGCTTGTTCACGTGGCAGTGTTATCTCAAAACAATAAGGGGCGACTTTTTGAATCAGTTTTTCTGGTGAATCGTGGGTGATGAGCTCTCCCTGATCCATTATTGCAATCGAATCAGCGATAGTTTCAATATCAGACACTATATGTGTTGATAGAATGACTAAGGCGTCCTTGCTGATATCTGCAATTAACTGCCTAAACACTAAACGTTCATGTGGATCTAAACCAACAGTAGGTTCATCGACAATAAGTAATTTGGGGTTATTAAGTAACGCTTGAGCAATGCCAATACGCTGGCGCATTCCACCTGAAAAGCTGGCGAGTGGAGAGTCTGCGACGTGGGCGAGATTAAACTGGGAAAGTAAATTTATTATACGACGCTCTGCGTCATTGTGCTTAAGCCCCTTTAAGCCTGCTAAATAATGCAAAAACTCTTTGGCAGTTAATTGTTCATAAACGCCAAAATACTGCGGTAAATAACCTAACTCTTCACGAAGTAATGCCGGCTTGCCGATAATATCGTTCCCTTGCCAGAGAATATTACCTGAGGTTGGTTTTTTTAATGTGGCCAAAATTCTCATTAAGGAGGATTTTCCTGCCCCGTTGGGACCGAGTAATCCTAACACGCCAGTATTAGCAGAAAGTGTTAAATCGTTGAGTGCCTGCTTCTTATCACCGTAATTGAGTGATAAATTTTTAATTTCCAATGTCATCGCTGTTCCTTATTATTTCCGTTTCTTTTCATTGGGAATAGCAATGTCTTTGCCATTGATTTAAAGTGTTTTAAATTAAAGGGTTATATGTTCTCATTGGTTTCTACTTAGTTTTATAGGCTATTTAATCGTTATTTTTACCACTTATTTATTAGCGGTTTTTATTCACAAACGCTGAATTTTCTAATTTACGCACGTATTTATACTTGCTATCGCGTCATAAAGCGTTAAGTTGGAAAAAGAGCGTTAATTTGACGTGTTTTTAAGGGTGTAGAAGAGAGGCTTATAGTGAAGTATGTACCAGTATTTTTTACCATCGTTGGTCTATTATCGGCATTTTCAGCGCAAGCAGCAGTAACCCCGAGCGATGTTTATTCACGAGTGAAAGCAATTGAATCTGTCGTAAAACAAATGAGTGCTAATAAAAAGGAAAGAATCGAAAGCATCAAACTCATTGACGCGAAACCGCTTCATGTTTACGCCATCGCGACAGCGCTTAATGAAAAAGTGATTATGCTTAATCAGTTAAATAACAAGTCACAACATTTAAGGCCTAATTTTCCCAACAAAGATATTACACCTGCTCAGGTTCTAGAGCTGATGTTAGCTATTGAACACAACTTGAAGGTGTTTGATATTAACGCTGACTTTAAGGTTCAACTAGCGAAAAACAAACGTCCTAAAGATGTTCTTAGAGTACTTGTGCGCAGTAATTTATTACTTGATAGTTTACTCGACAAAAAACTTTTGCCTTCTTCGCCATTCGGCGTTGTTAAACAAATAGAACAATTGCTAACGAAGCAAGTAAGTAAACAGTATCCGACATTAGTGAAGCAACAATATGCGTTATATGACGACGTAAAACCAAATGATGTGTTTGTAAATGCCGAGAATATGTTTAATGCCTTAATGAGCGCAACATCGTTAAAATATAACATCGATTATCCTGGCCGTCCTTATTACAGCCCTTACGATAATAAGAATATAAAACCAATTCATGTTTTTACTATAACTGTGATGAATCGGGTGTTACTTCAAGATTTGATGAGACGTCAAGGTCGCGCATATGGTGTTGCTTATAATAGTCAGTCTCAACGCGTTATTAAACCAGCACATGTTTATCAAAAATACGAAAAAGCACTCTTATTAATGCGTTTATATTTACTTAATTAAAAGTTGACACTTTGTACAAGTTAATGAGATGTTTCACCTTGCTCAAGGCACTCAACTGCGAAGTTTAAGTCTAGCTTGTAATAACATGATAATTAAATGTGATTTTTGTCACATTAATTGCGTGGTGAGGTGTGAGAAATGAGATTTACATCTTAAAATATGCGCGTTTTGCACACCCTGCGGAACTTTCAAGGATGGCATCTTGTTAACCAATTGTTAAATTTGGTTGGCTACATATCCACGGAGCCGATAATTAACTACTTAGAGAATACTATGAACTCACTTAAACATAAGCCATTAGCAATTTGTGTTAAGGCTGCTTTACTTGCGTCTGCTTTTTCTGGTGCCAACGCCCTAGCTGCTGAAGCCGATGAAAAGAAAATCAAATTAGAAACCATTCAAGTTACTGCACAGCGTCGTACTCAAAACTTACAAGAAGTACCATTATCTGTTGCTGCCATTCAAGGCGAAGCGCTTGATGCTTATGGTTCAAGTGGTATGGATATTCGCTTTATGTCAGGTCGAATTCCTAGTTTAAATATTGAAACGTCATTTGGTCGTACCTTCCCGCGTTTTTACGTACGTGGTTTAGGTAACGCTGATTTCGATTTAAATGCATCTCAGCCAGTATCACTAGTATTTGACGGCGTAGTTATGGAAAACCCTATCTTAAAAGGTTTCCCAGTATTTGATCTTGAAGGCGTTGAAATGCTTCGTGGTCCACAAGGCACATTGTTTGGTCGTAACACACCTGCTGGTCTTGTAAAATTTGATTCAGTTAAGCCTTCACAAGAGTTTGACGCTTATGTGTCTGCATCTTACGGCATTTGGGGCTCTATGGATCTTCAAGGCGCTGCGGGTTTCGGCTTAACTGATGAGTTATCAACTCGTGTTTCTCTATTACGTCAATCACGTGATAATTTTATTGATAATAAAGCGCCTGGCTTTGAACAAAACGATGTCGTTGGCGGTTACCAAGAAATCGCTGGTCGTGTTCAGTTCCTTTACGAAGGCGACAACATGAACGCGTTGTTCAACTACCACTGGCGCGACATGAATGGCACACCGATTAACTTCCGTGCAAATATCATTAAGCCGGGCACCAATGATCTCGTTGAAGATTTCGATTACGAAACTGTTTACCATGATGCGGCTAGCCGCTCTAAGCAGTTTGTCGATAACCAAGGCGCTAGCTTAAATCTAGAATATAACCTTGGTGATCACACGGTCACCTCTATTACAGGTTATGAATCTGTAGAAGTATTCTCACAGGGCGATATCGACGGTGGTTACGGCGCTGTATTCCTACCTGTAAGTGGCCCGCGTACAGATGAAACGCCAATTCCATTTCCATCTGAAAGTGCTGGCGTAATTCCAGACCACTCTCAGTTTACGCAAGAATTTCGTGTTGCTTCAAACGAGCTAGGTAAACTAGATTACCAATACGGTGTATTTTTCTTTAAAGAAGACTTAACCATTAACAACCTAGGTTTTGATACGTTAGGTGGCGGCGCGCAAAATATTTTTGCTCGCCAAAATCAAGAAACAACTGCTTGGGCTGTTTTCGCATCGGCTGATTATGATGTATCAGATCGCTTAAAAGTGACTGCGGGTGTTCGTTATACTGATGATGACAAAGATTTCGAAGCTGAGCGTACGCAAACAGCCTTTGGTGGTGCTAACTTAGCGCTTACTAAATTAAATGTTAACGATTCACAAGTAAGCTGGGACTTAAGTGCGTTCTACAACTACTCGGAAGATGTAAACTTATATGCACGCGCTGCAAAAGGTTTCCGTGCTCCGTCTATCCAAGGTCGTGTATCTTTCGGTGATGATATTACTACCGCTGATTCAGAAACACTACACTCTATTGAGTTTGGTGTTAAATCAAGCGTTTGGGAAGATCGTGCTCGTGTTAACGTTTCTACGTTCTACTACACCATGGATGATCAACAACTAACGGCTGTTGGTGGTGGTTCAAATACTACGCGTCTTCTAAATGCTGATAACACTAAAGGTTACGGTTTTGAAGTAGACTCTGAAGTGGCAATTACTGAAGATCTATTAATGACCGCTGGTGTGAGTTACAACAAGACAGAAATTAACGATAGCGACCTAGCTGTACAATTCTGTCGTTCTTGTACAATCGCGGATCCATTAAATAGCGATGGCTTAGCAATTATCGACGGCAACAGCCTTCCCAATGCACCGGAATGGATTGCTAACTTCACGTTACGTTATTCGAAAGAATTCGGTGAAGGTGAGATCTTTGCATACACTGATTGGGCATACCGCAGCAAAATTAACTTCTTCTTGTATGAGTCAGTTGAGTTCAACGATGACAACATGCTTGAAGGCGGCGTTCGTGTTGGTTATGCATGGGATACAGATAACAACAGTCACGAAGTTGCAATCTTTGGCCGTAACATTACCAATGATGACAGCATCACAGGCGGTGTTGATTTCAATAACCTAACAGGAATGGTTAAAGAACCGGCATTCTGGGGTGTTGAGTACAAAGCAACATTCTTCTAACTAAAAGCTAACGTTGTTAGCAAATAGTGATGAATTCGACAGAAAGGAAGTGCTAAGTTAATTAGCGCTTCCTTTTTTTTTAGTAATAATGTTATCAAGTGTTAGTACATTAATAAGTAAGTGTAATCAAAGGTAAAAATTGAGCGAATTGCTTGAATATTACCAAATGTCAGCTACTATGACCGCCCACCTAGGAGAGAAATAATGATTAAATCAACCGTTGCTGCAGCGCTGTTAATGGCACTAAGTCATACCGCACATGCTGACTGGGCATTAGACAAAGACAATTCAACATTAAGCTTTGTTTCGGTGAAGAAAAGTGACGTGATGGAAGCGCATCACTTTAACCATATCAATGGCACGCTAACAGCCAATGGCGCGTTTTCATTAGTTATCGACTTATCATCAGTTGATACTGCAATAGCGATACGTGATTCACGAATGGGAAAGCATTTATTTGAGACAAATAAATTCCCACAGGCGACATTAAGCGCAACGCTGCCTACCAAAGCACTGGCTAAATTAGTTGTAAATCAGACTGCGATGATGAAAGTGCCTGCTTCGCTAAGTCTACATGGTGAAAAGCAAGCCATTAATGCCGATGTGAGTGTCACTTTATTGAGTGACGGTAACTTATTGGTATCGAGTAATAAGCCAGTATTTGTGAAGGCTGGTGATTTTAATTTAGTCAAAGGAATTGAAAAACTGCGCGAGCTTGCTGGATTGCCGTCGATTTCAACGACAGTGCCAGTGACGTTTTCGTTACGCTTAAATAACAAATAAAATAAAGTAGAGAAATATGGCTTTAAAATTTTTAAAGAGATCATTGTTAGTCGCTTCATCACTAAGCATGTTCACCGCATCAAGTTTCGCAACTATCGTCGAAATCCAAACATCGCAAGGTAATGTCGAAGTTAACTTGTTTGATAATGCAACGCCTAAGACTGTCGCTAACTTTCTAAGTTACGTCAATGATGGTAGTTATAACACCACAGTAATTCATCGCAGCGTAAAAGGGTTTATCGTTCAAGGTGGCGGTTTTACTTATGATGGCGCGAAACTGGTGAAAGCAGATACCAAAGCCGCTGTTGTTAATGAGCCTGTTTATTCGAACGTTAAAGGCACTATTGCAATGGCAAAACTTGGCAGCGATGCCAATAGTGCCACTAATCAGTGGTTTTTTAACATGGCAGACAACTCGGCAAATCTTGATTTCCAAAATGGTGGTTTCACGGTATTTGGTCAAGTGGTTAGTGGTTTTGATGTATTAGAGAAAATCCAAGGGTTAACGCATTGTGGTGAAACACCATTAGATAATTTTACGACTGCACAATGTAGTACTGTTGCTGGTTTTGAGAACTTTGTTAGCATTTCTAACGTTGACATTAAAGATGCCACCGTTAATACCGCAGCGAGTTTAAATCCAGTAAAAGCTAAAACTACAGCGCCAACTGGTGGCGATTCAGGTGGTGGTAGTGTTGGATTTATTGCACTTCTCGGTGCTACTTTCTTCGCCGTTCGTCGACGCTATTCTTAAGGGTAATTATGGATAACAAGGACGTTATCTGTACCTCATAAATTATTCATAATCTGTCCACTCATCCGCTTTTGTCACATTAATGTCATGATTATTTAATACACTTTCTGCTAATGATAACTAATACAAAACTATTATGAATCTAGGCGTTGAGTTAACAAAAATAATTAAAGAAGAATCTCTAACCGCTGTATTTCAACCTATTTATGCAACGGATAAATGTGAATTATATGGCTATGAAGCATTAATTCGAGGGCCATCAGACAGTCCATTAGCGAGTCCGCAAATGTTGTTTGATACGGCGCTAGAGTGCGGTCTATTGTCGCAACTTGAATTGGTTTGTCGAAAAAATTCTATCGCTCGTTTTGCACAATTAGAACTCAGTGGTTTCTTGTTTTTAAACGTTAGTCCGATGATATTTTTGCAAACCGATCATCCACATGGCAAAACACTAGCCTATGTCAAAGAAAGTGGATTATTACCTGAGCAGGTGGTGATTGAACTTAGCGAAAAATACCCTATCGATAGTCCGTCTGTGTTGCAAAAAGCGCTGATGCATTATCGCGATCTAGGCTTTCGTATTGCGGTTGACGACTTAGGCGCTGGCTATGCAGGTTTGAAGTTATGGTCACAAGTTAAACCTGATTTTGTAAAAATTGATTATTACTTTATTAATCAACTGCACCTTGATCCTGTTAAGCGTGAATTTGTAAAAAGTATTTTGTCGCTTGGTCAAAAAATCAATGCGCGAGTCATTGCTGAGGGGATAGAAACAGAGCAAGAATTTGAGCAATTGCAAGATTTGGGTATTTGTTTTGGACAGGGCTTTTTGTTCGCACGTCCCGAATCGTATCCTGTGCGGGACGTCCCAACAATTATCTGCAACCATCAGCGCTCAACGCTTTATCTGCCTCAATTAGAACAAACAGCAAGTTCATTACTCCAACCAGCTCAAACCTTTCACATGAATACCCGAACGAAAGATGTGGTGAATTACTTTCATAAACATGCGACGGTAAACTCGATTCCGGTATTAGACGGTAAAAAACCTGTGGGGATGATGTTACGAAATGATATTTTGGAACTCTATTCAACGCCTTATGGGCGTGCACTAAATGAACGTAAACGCATCAAAGAAGTGATGAATGAGCATCCTGTCATTGTTGAGGCTAATACACGCCTTGATGAATTATCTAAGACAGTGACAGCAGAAAAAGATGATCAACTGCAATGGCATTTTATCATTACCGACCAAGATAATTATGTGGGCATTGGGTCTATTCGCGATTTATTACGCCAACTAACACAACAGCAAATTAAGCACGCAAGTTATGCTAATCCTCTGACATTATTACCGGGTAACGTACCCATTTATCGCCATGTTGACCGTTTGATTAGCGAACAACGCAAGTTTTATTTTGCCTATTTCGATCTTAATAATTTTAAGCCTTTTAATGACGTTTACGGTTATTCAAAAGGCGATGCGATTATTGCTCTTGTGTCAAAGCTAATGCAGAATTATTGTCAAGCAAACGATTTTGTTGGACACATTGGTGGCGATGATTTCGTGGCTATTTTCGAACGGGAAAATTGGCATCATCATTGTCAGTTGATCTTAGGTGAGTTTGATCGAGAAGTGCGTAAGTTTTATAACGAACAAGATCTTGGTCAGTCTGGTATTTATGCAAAGTCTCGTAATGGTGAGGAACAATTTTTTCCATTGTTAAGTCTGGCTGTTGGCGTCGTTGCGCCAGATGTAAGCATTTGTAGCTCCCATCATGATGTCGCTGAAATGGCTAGTGAAGCCAAGAAACAAGCGAAGAAATTTACCCATTCAGCTATTTTTTTGTCACGCCGTACCAAACCAACTACACCACGTGAATTTACTGAGAAAGTAACATTGCGTGAGTAATCTGACTCAGGAGAAGACAAGGCTAGAACTGCGGTCAATTGTCACTCTTTTGAGAAATTTACAAGCATAGATGACGATAAATCTGTAAACTAGCGCCAATTCTCGTCACGTCGTGACAAATAGTTAAATGAGCTAGGATCTAAAAATGAGCAACAGCAAAAAATTTGATATCCGTTTACTTGAAGAAAACGGTCAATGGACAGCACAAATCACCCGTCGTAAAACGGCTAGAGAAACTATTGTTTCAAAATCTGAAACTGGATTTGAAAGCGAAGCAAAAGCACAAGCTTGGGCTGACGAAGAGCTTAAAGGTTTCTTAGCGACTATTACTGCACGTAATAAACGTCGTTAATTCTATCTGCTGATGATAGTAAAACGCCTTAACGATTAATGTCGTTAAGGCGTTTTTGTTTTAAAGAACTAATCACAAAGATTTATAAAAAACGCCATTTCTAACGCTTTTTCTTCTAAGCTTTTAAAGCGGCCTGATGCGCCAGCATGGCCACTTTCCATATCCGTTTTAAAGACTAATAGATTGTCATTCGTTTTTAATTCACGCAACTTTGCAACCCATTTCATCGGCTCAAAATATTGCACCTGAGAGTCATGCAAGCCAGTAGTTACTAATAAATTTGGATAGGCTTGTACAGCGACATTATCGATGGGCGAATAGGCCTTTATGGTGTTGTAAGCGTCCAGTTCATTAGGATTGCCCCATTCATCATATTCATTGGTTGTTAGCGGAATACTTTCATCGAGCATAGTAGTAACAACATCGACGAATGGCACATGTGAACCAACGCCGCGATATAGTTGTGGTGCTTGGTTAATGATCGCGCCCATCAACAAACCTCCAGCACTTCCGCCACTGGCAAAAAGTTTGTTGGGGTGGCTAATTTTCTCAGCAATCAAATATTGGCTGATGTCGATAAAGTCATTAAAGGTATTTTGTTTATGTTCTTTTTTACCATCTTCATACCAATGACGACCTAGCATCTCGCCGCCACGAATGTGAGCAATCACATACACGAAACCGCGGTTAAGTAGGCTAAGTGTGTGGAAACTAAAGTTAGGGTCGATGGTAATGCCATAAGCGCCATAGCCATATTGCAGCACAGGGTTAGTGCCGTCTTGCTTGAATAATGATTTCTTGTACACCAACGAAATTGGCACTTGCTCGTTATCGCGAGACGTCACAAAGAGACGCTGTGATTCATAGTCATCACGGTTAAATTCGCCCAGTACTTTTTGTTCTTTTAGTAACGTTTGTGCCGTGGTTGTTAAATCCACATTAAACAACGAACCCGGCGTGGTTAGCGAACTGTAATAAATGCGTGCACTGGTAGATTCTGGCTCTGGGTTATCAGCAAGGCAGGCGTAGTAACACGGATCGCTAAATTCAATTGGGTAGCTTTCATTGCCTCGGTGGATCACAAAACGAATTTGCCCCAACTCCCGTTCTACAACGATGAGAAAGTCATTAAATATCTCAATGTCTTCAATCAGTACATTGTCACGATGGGCAATAAGCGTTTGCCATTGGTCAATATCACCAACCGTCTCTTTAGTGGCTGTCATCACCTTAAAATTTGTGGCGTTGTCATTTGAGATGATATAAAAGGTATCACCTAGCTTGTCGGCGTCGTATTCATGACCTTCAATGGCATCGACAAGCGGTTCAAATTCGCTATGAGGCGCGGTGGCATCAATAAATAACGTATCAGTGGTTTCGGTGGCTTCAAGATTAATAAAAATCAGCGACTCATCGCGACTTTTACTCAAACTCATGTAAAAGCTGTGATCTTCTTCTTCGTACACCATAACATCGTCAGACTGTGGTGTTCCTAACGTGTGGCGATACACCTGAGTGCCAAGTAAGGTTTGTGGATCTTTTTTAACGTAAAATACCGTTTTATTATCCGCCGCCCAAATCACCTGGCCTTCAGTGTTTGCTAATACATCGTTGAGCAACTTATCTGTGGCGATATCTTTGAAATAAATCGTGTAAATGCGTCTGCCATCTAAATCACTGGCCCAGCTCAGTAATTTATCATCAGAGCTAATGGACATATCACCGAGCTCAAAGTGCTCTTGAGCCGCAGCAAGGGCATTCACATCAAGTAGTAGATGCTTGTTAGTGCCAATATTATCGTCACTGCGATAGTAACGCGCATATTCATCATCGCCACTGACTTCGCTGTGATACCAATAGTCACCATCTTTCACCGGCACTGTATTATCGTCTTTACAAATACGGCTTTTTAACTCTTCAAATAGCTCTTCTTGCAGTGGCTTTTGATTAGCTAACATCGCATCACAATAATCATTCTCAGCGGTTAAATGCGCCAATATTTCTTTATCGGAGCGACTGTCGTCACGCATCCAATAGTAATTGTCGATTCGTGTTTCATTGTGGGTTGTTAATTGATGCGGAATTTTTCTGGCAATAGGCGCGATGGGCTGAGTCACAAATAACCTTTGAGTGAATAGAAATAATTGCAGGCTAGTGTAACTAAGGTTGTAGGGGAGGGGAAGTGATTAAACGTGAGAATGATAAAGGTATCATTCGTGGTGTTTATCCAATTTACGTCAAATTGATAGAGCAGGCGTAGAACTAAGGTTTTGACAATATTAAATTCTATTACTAGTGTTGGTGGAATGATTTAAGACGACAAAGATAAGTTTAAGAAAGAGCATAATGTTGTAGATGTATACCAGCACAATAATTAAAAGTTATCTTTCAAATTGACTCTAAGCCAGTGTTTTTTATTAAATGTCGTATGTATAAAAAGGAATTTATTATTTTTATCTCTAGATTAGCGCTATTGATGTTATTGCTTTCTACAAATGTAATAAGTGAGGAAGTTTATAAATATAAAGACGCGAATGGTAGGTGGATATTTACTGATAAACGACCATTGAACCTCAGTGATGATGAATATATAAGTGTTGAATATAAGAATGAAAAACGTAAGTTAGAGCCAAGAATTTATGTTCTTAAAAAAGAGGGGAGAAGCTCTCTAATTGCTGATAACCCGTACCACGCGCCTGTTGAATTTCTTGTTAAATCTTCGAATGTAGTTAGTGGCCTAAAAACATATATTGTTCCTGCTGCTAGTCAAAAAATATTATTTACCAAACTGCAAAAAATTGGAAAGTATAAGTATCATTGGCGGCTAGGTGACCCTTCTGCTTCAGAAGATGATTACCTTTATAAATTTCCAGTTTCTTCAAAATCGTCCCACAAAATTACTCAAGCATTTCATGGTAAATTTTCACACTCAAAGCAACCTAGTATGTTCGCCGTAGACGTTGCTCTTCCTATGAGAACAAATATTAGTGCAGCGAGAAGTGGTGTCGTTATTTGGGTGAAAGATGATTATCATATGGGAGGTAAAAGTGATTTTTTCCGTGATAAAGCAAATTACTGTCTCTTATACACATCTGACGCTGCCGACGAAGAGGATAGTGTAGATC
>CAJXRU010000095.1 GCA_913060565.1 uncultured Gammaproteobacteria bacterium
ACTCAATGCCATTAGA
Organism: uncultured Gammaproteobacteria bacterium; assembly: GCA_913060565.1. GTDB lineage: Bacteria > Pseudomonadota > Gammaproteobacteria > Enterobacterales > Psychrobiaceae > Psychrobium. The sequence continues at coordinate 17 of CAJXRU010000095.1, forward strand.
TAAAATAATCTCAAGCGCACAATCAATAATCCGTTGCCGGGTAATTTTCGCTTGCTGTTGACTAACTTTAGGCATATAAAGTTCCGACGATAACAAAAATAAAGGATAGCATCCGCTATTTAATCAAATCCAATCATTTCTTCTTATTTAGCGCTAAAATTTGAATAAAATCAATTAAATTAGATTTTTGAAAGTCTGGTAAATATGGGTTATTTACAGTGCTCTCGAATAAACCGTCTAACTTTGGATCGCACATTTTTCATTGGCGATGATGTGTTAAATTGAATCATTCTTCCTAGGGTGTGTTTTTCGTACCAAGCATTACCGTATAACTCGTCGTCACTCTGATTATCAATCAAGCCATTCACCTCAGCAATTGTTGCCTCGAGCTCTATTAACAACGCATCATATGACCAATCGCGATAATTAGATTGAAAATGCTGCGCTAATAACCCCAACTGATTCCATTTATAACCTGTCTCTGGAAAATCAACGTTGTGATTTTGTGCTGTTAATCGATGCCACTTAAGCACCAGCGTTGCCCAACCAATGAGGTAAGCAACGGTATCGCAAACACTAACTTTCGTGCCTTTTACATTTCCGTCAATTGCGCAGATACGCGATGAATCAACTGGCACAGCGCGATAGTCCGCCATCAGCTTAGGAAATATTGTGTTTATTGCATCAAGTAATTGCTGTTTATCTTTGGGGACTGAAGACATCAAAAATTCCTTTTAGAGATTTATCTCAGCTCGCTTAATTAATGATTAGCTAATGCCATCACGACTTTAAACTTCCCTTTATTTAGCGCTGTAATAAAACTATTAAAAGACACTAACTGGCAAAACTCACCAAAGTCGTTGTCGCGCTTTGATTTTGCGAGCCATTGATTATAAAAACTATCAATGGATGCTTCATTTTGTGGCTTGAGCTTTTTGTCGATCAACCAAACGTGACTGACACCAGCTACATTATTTAAGTCACTTTCGCTAAGTGTTGAACCATACATATTCAGCAGTAACTTGAGTTCTTCTACCGATGCTAATGAAATCACTTCTTCGATGTCAAAACGGTGTTCATTAATGTGCGCTGCTGACAGCTTTTTTAAAGGTAGAAAAGAGAATTTTATCAAGCTATGCAATCCTATAGTTAATCGATAATTAACGATGCCTTATGAGGCATTGTCTTGTTGAATAGTAACAACACGTTGTGGAAAAGGTATTTCAATGTTTTGTTGATTCATGGCTTTGTAAACTAGTCCATTGACCGCGAGTTTCGTCTCAATAATTTTTGTAGTCGGTACCCAATAGCGGTAACTAATGGTTACGCCGCTAGCAGCAAATGCTTCGATACCCACTTTACATTGTGGTGACTGAGCAACGCAGTCATGTTCATTAAGCACCTTCTCAACCGAAGAGATTGCAGTATCAGCACATGCGCTATAAGCAATATCAATTTCACCTTGTACCAACGAATATTCATTGGAATTATGAAGGATTTCACCAATAACATGTTTGTTAGGGATAGTTATTTCAACGTTTTCTTCGTTAATTAAAATGGTATGCCCTAAATCAATAGTTTTCACTTGTCCGCTGACATCTTTGACCATAATCGTATCGCCAACGACATAAGGTCTTGTTGCAATGATGGCTAAACCAGCGCCGTAATTAGCTAACATGCCCTGTACTGCCAAACCAGCGCCAAGTGATGCGGCACCAATCGCTGCCACAAAAGGTGTCACACTAATGCCAATCTTGCCTAAACAAATAATGACCACAGCAATAATGATAAGCACTTTGACCACACTACTAACAAAGTTAGTTAGTGTGATGTCTACCTCATGGCGAACCATAATTTTAGTCACTAACGCGGCGGCTTTTTTAGCAACCCACAATCCAATAAGTAGAATAAAAACAGCGCCCACAATTTGCATGCTGTAGGTGACTAAATACTCCATTAACATGGCGTAATATTTTTCAAACTGGGCAATTTCTTGGTTAATCATAAGGTGCTCTTTTAAAACGAGTTAAACGTTATTTGACGTACTATACGCAAACTATCTCAAGATACCAGTATTGTGCAAGATGAAAATCTCCCGTTAGCGCTGTGTAAACGATGCAATTATCTAAAATTCAGTACGATTTTTTGGATGCAAAAAAAAGCGCCGTTTAGTCATCTAAACGGCGCTTTAAGCTAGATAGGATTAAACGCTATTTTAAAAGTTCTAACACTTTCACACAGCGGCCAATTTCTTGATGGCTACGTTTAACACCCTTAAGCACTTGTGGTTTCATGTCTTTGTATTTTTCAACAAGGCCAGCAAGTTCGGCGTGACTATCACTCGTACATTCTGTGGGTAACATTGCCCCTGTAAATGCGCCTAATAGTTTTAGGTTACCGTCGCTATTAAGCTTTTCAATATGCGCCAAAATACGCGCTTTGTAAGACGCTGATAGCTCTCTTTGATTGCCAGGGAAGATTCCCCACATTGCGTAACGCAACGTCGCCAGTTTCAAGTTATCTGGGTTATTGATAATAATATCAAACCACTTAGCTTTAACGGCCGCATCTGGGCGCAGTACTTCGGCTAGAATTGCATTTTTAGCACCTATGTCTGATTTATCACGTTTGATTTCAGTTGCTAAACGCGCTTTATAGTTGCCTACTTCACGATGGTTAAGTGTGCGAACAATGCGCCAGCGTTTATCTTGGTCGATCGTCAGGCCTTTAAAGCTTAACTTACCATCTAAAATATCAACCAGTTTTGCTAACTGAGCAGGAGTACGGGTCGTGCTTTGGAAACGTGAATACCATAGTTTTTGCAAATCACTACCAGGCTCGGCATTTTGCAATTGCTTAAAGTAGAACGCATTCACTTCATCGCGCTTTTCATTAAAGTCAGCAATGCCTTGACGCGTTGCTGTTGTTAAATATCCTAATGCCCCTGATAACTTGCCAGAAATAGAGCGGATAACATTAAGATCTTTCTCACCTTCAAGATTCGCCAACGCAAAATCAACAAAGGTTTCTGGTGAAAGCTTCGCGTCACTAACGCTGTCTGACAAACTTTGCCATAACATTAAGCGAAGCGATGGGCTTTCAAAGTCATTAATATGCTTGTTAAGTGTCGCAAGCGATTGCTTGTCTAGGTTAACTTGTACATAACCCCAGTCATCCAGATTTGGATACACTAAATCAGGACATTGTTTGCCAACCATGCCATCAACTTTCGTTAGTGCACCTTTGTAGGTCACAGGCATTGAATCGCTAAGTTTCATCACCCCGTTATCATAATTAAATAAACCAACATTAACGCGTTGTTGGCGTAATGTAGGATATTTTTCAGGTGCCGTTTGTTTAACTGCAAACTGCTCAATAACGCCTGCATTACATTGATAACTAACTTCAATTGTATTTAAGCCAGCTTTGTACAGCCAATCTTGTGTCCACTGCGTTAAGTCAGTGTTTGATGCCTCGGCAAGTGATGTAATAAAATCATCCAATGTGGTGTTTTGGTATGAGAATTTCTTCAGGTAGTTGCTCACCCCTTTTCTGAAGTTTTCTTCACCTAGGTATTTCGGTACCTGTTTTAAAACAGATGCACCTTTACCATAGGTAATGCCGTCGAAATTGGTCATTGCATCACTAGTGGTTGGCACTGGTAATTCAATGGCGTGAGTATTAACAGACTTATCAGTGCTGTAAGCCCATTGCTTGAATCCGGTGTAAAAATCGTCCCACACATTGTCAAAGTCAGAGCCTTTTTCTAGCGCTAACACAGCCATGTAGCTAGCAAAACTCTCGTTTAACCATAAGCCGTTCCACCAATCCATGGTCACTAAGTCACCAAACCACATGTGCGCCATTTCGTGAGCAATGGTATCAGCCAGTGACAAACGTTGAGCTTCAGTTTTCTCACCGCGCGAAATAAAGCTTTCGTTAAAGGTAACTGCCGCCACGTTTTCCATGGCACCTGAGTTAAAGTCAGGCGCCATGACTTGATCGTATTTGCCAAATGGATAAGCGATTTCAAAATAGTTATTGAAGAATTTGAAGCTTTGTTTTGTTGGAATGAACCATTCATCAGTATTTACATATTCAGCAAGGCTTTGACGAGCAAATAATCGCAATGGAATATCACCCTCTTTACCGTGGAACGTGTCTTCCCAAACGGCGTACTTACCGCCATGAAGTGCAAATACATAGCTTGAAATTTTAGCTGAAATTGGGAAGTCCCAATGCTTAACACCGTTTTTCTCGGTGATAGACGTTTCACGCGTTGTAGAAATAATTTGCCAATGACTTGGTGCGTCAACTTCAACTTTATAGGTTGCTTTTAAGTTTGGCTGATCAAAATGTGGAAACATTTTGTTTGCCGAATAAGGTTCGAAATCTGAATATAAGTAAACGTCGCCGTTTGCAGGATCTTCAAAACGGTGTAAACCTGAACCGTCATTTGAGTACGGACGGTTATACACTACTTCAATATTGTTTTTACCCGTATTAAATGCCGATGGCGCAATTGAAATAAACCATTTTGAATAATCAAATGGTACTACTTTGCCATTGACCTTCACCGACTCAACAGTACCAGACTCAAAATCAATGGTTACTGGCGATTTATTGCCTTTCGCCATTGTAAATTCAATAACTGACGTACCGTTATACGTTTTCTTTTCATGACCAATATTAAAATAAAGGCTATAAGCAACATCACTGATTTGTTGTTTACGCATTGCAGCGTATTCTGCCGACAGTGCTTCATTAACTTCACGTATCAATGGAGCAGCTTGCTCCATAACATTCGCTGACGGCGTGTTATTTGTTGTCATGCAACCGCTAAGCGTTAACGAACTAATAGCTAACGCACTAGCCAGTGCAATTTTAGACGGGGTAAATTTCATATTGAGTGCTCTTTCCATTGAAATCAAAGGCTGAAGCGGCAATTAGCCGCTTCTAAGTGCAGTGTTTATATCACAATAATCAATAAAGTAGCGTTTTTGAGGAGTATTTTGTTACGGCGAAAATGTTTCAATATGTAACATCAGCAATAAAATAGATAAGGTTGGACGATAACCTTGTCTTTAATCTTTAACGCTTGGCCACACAAATGTTGAATCAGCGGTGGACTTATCACTGTTAACAGTACGTTTTGAGCTCTTATTTGTGCTTGCCGACTTTGCAAAAGTCTTAATATACAACTCTTCTACTTGCGTGCGTGCCCATGGAGTTTTACGCAAAAATTTAAGACTCGATTTAATACTAGGATCACTATAGAAACAGCGAATTTCAATTTGGCGACTTAAAGACTTAAAACCATAACGATCAACAAGTGCGGTTACTACCGCTTCTAACGTTAAGCCGTGAAGTGGGTCATTGCTGTTTGCGTGCATGAAATGCCTGTGAGTTATTAATAAAAAATACATTTTATCAAGGATCCACAGAGGTTAATAGCAGAGAGTTAAATTCACTGCCATAGACGATTAAACAAGCCCACAAAATAAGTCAGCATTATTCATTTTCGATAAATTCTTCAATGTAAATTCTGCAGACATTAACTTAAGTATTTCATTCAAAATAATGACTTAAATAGTCTACAAACGTTCTAATTCGATGCGGCAAGTAATCATCCCCTTTGTACACTGCATACATAGGTAAACGACTTCTTTGACTTTCGATAAAAATTTCCTTTAATTGGTTGCTATCAAAAAATGATTGAACCATCCATCGTGGCATAGCTGCAATACCTTTTCCAAATAAAGAAAACTGAACAATGACCTCAGGATTATCACTCGTTAGAACTTCCTCAACCATGTATTTAGTTTGATTAATTGTCCAAATGTTTGAAGGAGACATAAGTGAGTAAGTAATACAATGATGTTCAGATAGCTGATCTGGATGACAAGGTTCACCAAACTCTTTAATGTATTCATGAGATGCGAAATAACATAATTCATGATCCATCAATTTCTTCGCTTTAAGTCCTGAATCCTTAAGATGTGCAGCTCGAATTGCAATATCAATATCATCATTGTAGAGATCAATATGTCTGTCAGTAACGGACACATTAATTTTCACATCAGGGTGGAGCTCAACAAAATCAGAAATAGGTTTAGCAAGTAATTGAGTTGCAAATGCTGACGGTGCCGATATTCTTAAACTACCAGTTACCTGACTGAGTTCACCTCTTAGGCTCTCTTCAGTAAGTTTTATATGCTCAATCAAGGATTGGCTAAATTGCACATATTTTTCGCCGACATTTGTGAGTGTCACTTTACGTGGGTTTCGATGTAAAAGTGAGAGTCCAAGCTCTTTCTCTAACCACGCAACTTTTTTACTTACAGCACTTTGCGTGATGTTAAGTTCATTAGCAACCGCAGTAAAACTGCCCAAACGCGCAACATGTGTAAAAATTTCGATGCAGGTAAGTTTATCCACTATGATTCCAAATAAGAATAGATATAAGTGCCAAAATAGCATTTATCATAAACAACTGGAATGATTAAATACTTACCACATTCCTTTTTAGAGATTCAACATGACTATATTATCTATTCTATTATCTGCATTTTTTCTGTTTGCTAGTTCAATAAAAATTACCGGCTGGCAGAATTACATTCATACAACACAAATGTCGTTCTTCAAAAAGTATGGGTTGACGCGATTACACATGATTCTCATTGGTGTAGTTGAATTGAGTGCCGCAATATCACTGTTAGTATCAAATATTCTTAATATGCCCACCCTAATGATATACGGAGCTTTATCCATCACAATAGTGTCGAGTGGCGCAATATATTTCCATTGCAAGTACGACACATTAAAGGATGCGATCCCCGCAATAACAACTCTTTTAATGTCAATAATGATATTTGTGTTAAACAATGCATTCATGTTGTTTTAACAAATCGCAATGCCCTTCATCAGCCAAAGAAGGGTTTAAAACTATATCATTATATAAAGCTACTAATGACTGTACTTCTTGATAAAGACTTTACAATCACCACTGTGCGTATTATCGATTAAATAAACAATTTTCCACGTCTGTTCAAACTTAACCAATTGAAAGCTATTAACGCCACAATGGCTCAATTTACCGTCAAGATAAAACGCATAAGGCGTCCACACTGACGCTAGGTTATCGCTAATCGAGATATTGACCGATAACAGCTTTTCATCTAAATATTTATCTGTTTTAGAGACAAAATCAGCGAATTTGGCGAGATCATTTGTTTTGACTTCGCTGCCCTTTCCCGCGCGCTGTAACATGGCGTTTGGCGAAAATTGCGCTAACAGCTTTTTGCCGTCATGTTCGCGCATCGCGTCAAACATATTATGGATTGGCTTTGCAGAGTTCATTGCATCACTGGCTTGCACGCTCATACTCACATTCACGCCTACTAAAGCAAGGACTAGCCATAGTAATTTTTTCATCATTTCTCCTAATTATTATCAAACAAAAAAGCGAGTGAATAATCACTCGCTTTTCTCATCAATTAACTATCAAACGCTTAGCACTCATTACTTGATAGTGCCGAAGCTAATAGAGCTTGGGTATTTAGCACTGTGATAAATTTTGTGTGTTGCTTTAACAAAATCCACTTCTTTAGCGTTAAAGATGTTGTCTACGTAATGTTGTGGATTACGATCAATAAACGGGAACATGCTACTTTGAATTTGAATTTGTAACTTGTGACCACGTTTAATGGTGTGTAATACATCATATAGCTCAAATGAAACCTTCGTTGGTTTGTTAGGAACGAAAGGCTTTGGCGTGCTCATGCTGTCTCTGAAACGACCACGGATAACCCCCCAACGTACTAACTCATGACGATTAGCTTTTTTAGTATCCACTTTGTCAGTGTTTTCATTAATGCTTGGGAACACATCAACCATTTTCACAACAATGTCAGCACTGCTTTGTGAGGTAGAGAACCATAAGTCTAAATCAATGGCACCAGCAATCGTTTTGTCTTTGTCCATTACTGGCGTTTCAAAGACCAGTACATCAGAGCGACGTGCTGCAAAGCGTTGATCTTCAACCATGTATGGCTTATCCCAACCGCGACTGATTTTAGCTGAGTGTGGTACAGGTTTGTTAGGATCGCTTACCCAATCACTAGCACTTTCGGCATGCTTAGGCTTGCTTGCTGTTAACATTTGTTTTTCGTCTAAGAACAACGTTTCTTGCTTAGCGTTTTTCGGCGGCCATGCATCGAAATGTCTAAAGCGATTAGCACCGGTTTCAAACATGGTTGCTTTTGCAAGGTTTGGATCTTTCTTACCTTTCAAGTGATGGTTAAAGAACGGCAGTAACACGGCTTTTTGGAACCATTTACTGGTGTCAAACCCAAAGTCAGCTTCCCCTAATTTATGACCTTTACCGCGATTCCATTGACCGTGATACCAAGGTCCCATAATCATTTTAACGTTATCTTTTTTGTTGTTCTTAGACATTGTTTGATACGTTGATAATGGCCCGTATAAATCTTCAGTGTCATACCAACCACCAACAACAAGTGTTGCAGGTTTTACTTTATTAAGGTGCGGTAAAATATTACGTGCTTGCCAGTACTCATCATAATTAGGATGTTCGGTCAGCTCATTCCAAAACGGACGCTCGCCATGGAAGTAATCTTTGTTAACGTTAGATAACGGACCTAATTTTAAAAAGAAATCATAACCATCAGTTGTCTCTCTTTTCATGCCTTTTGGCCAAGCGGCGTGTAATTTTTCACGCTTTTTATCAAAGGTATCAAAGAACAAAAATGCCATTGGCACAACGAAGGCACCGTTACGGTGAAAATCGTCAAAGAACCAATCAGAAATTGGCGCTTGCGGAGAGATTGCTTTTAACGCTTTATGACTGTTGATCGCAGCAACTGAGGTGTAATAACCTGGGTAAGAAGTACCGTGCATACCCACTTTACCGTTGTTGTTATCAACATTTTTTACTAACCAATCGATGGTATCGTAGGTATCTGTCGCATCATCAACGGCTTTCTTGCCGCGTTTGTAAGCATCTTGAGGACGCATATTGACGTATTCGCCTTCAGACATGAACTTACCGCGCACATCTTGGAATACAAAAATGAAGCCTTCTTTTTCAAATTTAGCATCAGGACCAAGGCGTGTTTTGTATTTATCACTGCCATATGGGCCAACAGTGTAAGGGGTACGCTGCATGATCATTGGATATTTTTGCGAACGATCTTTTGGCGAATAAACTACTGTAAATAGTTTAGTGCCATCACGCATTGGAATTTGGTATTCATACTTGGTGTAATTTGCGCGGATATAGTCGGCGCGAGGGTTTTCTTTTTTTGCCGCATAACTAGCGACAGGCGCTGCCAACAGCGACAATGCCACACAAATGACGGCAAGAGGCTTAAAGTTCATACAATTGTCCTTAATAAAAGTCAGTTGAAACCCTTAATTCAATCTTTTAAAAGCCACTAAACACCGATAAAAATCAGGGTTATTCACAGCCACAAATTAGCATAAAAGGTCTTGTTATTATTATTTCGCGGCCGATTTTACACCAATGCTTAAATTAGCCCCAGCAATTGTTAAATAACACTTGTAACTAAATGCTATGGCGCTATTATCTGCTGCCATTAGTGATGAGGAATATACAACAATGAGCAAAAAACATTACGTGGTGTGGAAGGGATTAAAAACTGGCGTTTTTGATTCATGGGCCGAGGTTAAGAGTTATATCGACGGTCAAGCAGATGCACAATACATGGGATTTGCTTCAAAAGAGCTTGCTGATGAAGCCTTTAAAGAAAACTACACCCGTGCTCTCATGAAACGCTCATTAGAAAAAGGTGGCAAAACACCAGCGCCTGCCTCATCAAAACCGAAGGTTACCAATAAAGCGATCAATAGTTGTGACGTCGACATTTATTGCGATGGCGCCTGTTCTCCAAACCCAGGTAAAGCAGGTACTGGCGTTGCGGTTTATGAAAATGGCCAACCAACAACGCTCTACTACGGATTATTTGATGCCAACGGCACCAACAACTCTGCCGAGCTTTTAGGCATGTTGGAGTCGTTTAAGCTAGCTCAAACCTTTATCGACAAGCAACTTAGCGTTCAAGTTTTATCTGATTCTAAGTACTCAATTGACTGTATTACTAAATGGGCAGCTGGTTGGCAAAAGAAAGGCTGGACGCGTGGTAAAAACGAACCAATTAAAAATCTTGAAGTGATTAAAGAGTGTTTTTCTTTGTATCAACAACTTAAAAACCACGTAACAATTAGCCACGTCAAAGGGCATGCAAATATCGAAGGTAACGAATTATCTGATCGTATGGCCGTTTACGCACGTACTGCTAAAGAAACTGGTTTTGTGGCCTATCCAAACGCCATCAATATTAAAGACATTCTAGCGATGCCTTCTGGCTAACGCTGTTTTAAAACATTAGGTTTCATGAACACAACAACGTTACAAGACACACCATTAACAACGCAGCCTAAAGTGGCTATTATCGGCGGTGGCATTGCAGGTTCAACTGCCGCTTTAGGGTTAGCAAGTCATCACATTGACACCGTATTAATCGAAGCTGGCCCAAGCTTAGTGAATGGTCCACCGATTTGTCATTTACATGCGGGCGGCAATCTTTATCGTGAAATAGACGATGAGCAATGCATCACGTTGCTTCGCCAATCAATTGATACATTAAAGCTCTATCCTCATTGTGCTGATTACCGTCCAACGCTCATTGCTATTCCCAAGCGAGATCCCGGCACGTTCGAGCAGTTAATGCCTCGTTTAGAGCTATTAAAACGCCATTATCAACAATTAGTGTTAGATCATAGCGACAATAAAGTACTCGGTGAACCAGACAATTACTATCGCGTTTTTGAGCGTGAAGAAGTCGACGCTTTGTTATCAAAACCAAATCCCACAAAGGCATTAACAGCGAGCGATTGGTTAATTCCTGTGGTAAAGAAACTCGATTTAGATACCATTAAATTTCCAATGGTGCTGGTTGAAGAATATGGCCTAAATGTATTTAGACTGGCCGCAAGCGCAACACTCGTTAGTAAAGAATTGCCTCATTGTCATGTTCATACAAACACACAAGTAACGGCGATTAACCGTCATCACAACCAATGGCATCTGACATTAACCACAGAGCAATCATCCAAAACGTTAGTTGTTGATTATTTAGTGAATGCCTGTGGCTTTAAAAGCGGCACAATCGACGATTTAATAGGTTGTCAGCAACAACGTCTAGTTGAGTTCAAAGCCGCCTATGTAACACGCTGGCAAGATGTTGAAGGGCATTGGCCAGAAGTTATTTTTTATGGCGAACGTGGAACCCCAAATGGCATGGCTCAATTAACGCCCTACCCTAACGGCTATTTTCAAATTCACGGCATGACGAAGGATATTACGTTGTTTAATGACGGACTCGTGGCCAGTGATACCTCATCTTCACAGCCCCAGCTGCCAAATGCGCTAGCAAGTAAGATAAGTCACCAATGGCCTGAAGACGTTGCCAACGCGCGCACCGAAAAATCAATCGATTTTCTTGCGCACTTTATTCCGGAATTTTCAACGGCTCAGGTCGGTGGAAAACCGCTCTATGGCGCGCAGCAAATTCCCGGTAGCGATCCCAAATTACGCGCAACGGATGTTGATTTTTCAACACCATTTTATGCCCGTAGCGAAATTGTCAAAGCGTCGTCTGCAATTGATGCAACAGCGTTGATTTACAAAGATATTAGTGACAAATTTTCGCTTGATAATGCTCCTTTTGATATGCCAGCTCTCACAAGACAGTTAAGCGAGCTAGACGTTGCTAACACGGCAACAAATTTAGCAATAGCACGACAATATCCAACCTATTTAGCAAGTCGCGTTAACGATCAATAACTTAATTGCAGCCATATTGATGGCGAAGTAAATTTTCCCGACTATACTTTTCTGATAATCACCGCTAATCACTTAACAGACAAGTGCTTAGTGGTGGATGAAACGCCCTTTGGATTAACGTAAGCAGGTAACGCGGTTACCAACGAGTATCCCCCATGAAAAATATAAAGATTAATGCAAATAAAAACCTGATCTTAAAGTTACTGTGGACCATCTCAATCTGCGATATTTTAATACTACTCACACTCTTCACATTATCAGAATACTTTTCACAAAATCAGGCGAATACTCAGCTTCAACAAGCCTTTGCTTATATTGCTTTTAACTTCCCAAAAATCAATTTAATGATTGGCCTTGTTCTAATTGCCGCGCTGATGATTGGTATCTACTTTTTACAATTTGCCCAGCAACAAGAAAGCAAAGATATCGACAGCACCATTAAACATTTACTCAACGGCGAAAAAACGAATTATCAAACATTACAACAAAACTCACTGCTCAAACACCTAACCGTATTTATCTATCGCATGAAGAAAAAACTGCGAAAAAATGAACGTCAACGAGAAGAACTATTAAGCTCTATTGAAACCTTGGGTGAAAGCAAAGCACACTACTTTATGCTGCTAGATGTCACAGCAACAGCCACATTAACCATTAATGACTCTCAAGAAGTTGTGCAATTCAATCAAGCAGCACAACGTCTTTTTGGTTATGAAAAGCATGAAATTATTGGCCGCTCTTTAGTGACTTTACTGCCAAAGAGATATCGCAAAGATCACCATAATAAAGTTAAAAGTTTTGATAATTCTGACAAAGAATTCGCAAGCTTGCGCGAGGGAACAAGAGTGTCTGGTTTACGTAAAAATGGAAAAGAGTTTCCGGTCGAGTTAGATATCACCAAAGTTGAAATAAAATCAGAAAAACTGTTCATTGCCGCTATTTTTGATATTTCAGATCGCCTCATTCAACAAGAAAAAATCGCCCAGCAGACATTAGAGCTCAAACAAAACAATCAGCAGCTAAAGCATTATCAGAAAATGCTTGAAGAGACAGTTCATGAACGTACCGACGAATTAGAAATTAGTACACTAAGCCTAAGTGCAGCAACTCAACAGCTAATTGATGCAGAAAAAATGGTGGCGCTTGGCCAAATGGTCTCTAGCGCTGCACATGAAATTAATACCCCAATTGGCATTGGCGTTACCTGCGCATCTAACGTGCTAGAAGCAACCACCAGCCTCAATGGCCGTATCAAAGACAATAAATTAACTAAGAGCGATCTCACTTCTTACTTGGCCATGGTTGAACAAAGCTCAAAGATTATTCTAAGCAATATGGAACGGGCAGCTGGCCTAGTTCACAGCTTTAAAGCGGTTTCATCAGATCAAGTGACTGACATGCAGCGCTTGTTTAATCTCAACGAATACCTTGAAGAGATATTACTAAGCCTAAACCCTCGCATAGGCAAAACACAGCATGAAATATTCATCACCTGTGATGATAATATTGTGCTAGATACCAAACCTGGTCCGCTATCTCAAATCATCATCAATCTCATCATGAACAGTCTAATTCACGGATTTGAACACATGGAGCACGGCACAATTCGTTTGTCTGCCAAATTAATGGGAGGGAATTTAGAGCTAATCTACAAAGACAATGGCAAAGGGCTAACAGAAGAACAAGCGGATAAAGTATTTGATCCTTTCTACACCACTAAGAAAGAGCAAGGCGGTACAGGGTTAGGTATGCATATCGTTGAAGATTTGATGAAGAATTCACTCGCAGGTCAAATCGAGCTAATGCCAAGTGAAGAAGGCATTTGTTTCAAAATAACCTTCCCCACTATATTAAAGTCGACTGATAAAACAATTACTGAGCAGCTTCCTGCCAACAACTAATATCGAGTTGAATTGACTCTTCACCACTGCTTAACCACACATCACCATCGCTAATTGAAAACTGTAACTGCATCGTGCGTTGCGCAAGCGCTGCCAACTGCTCCATTGTTTCATCGCTCACGAAATTAACCGTTAAGTTGTTATATTTACGAGCGACACTTTCATGTTGCTTCCACCATGCAGTGGCAACATTTTGTCCGTAGGTAAATAATACTGCTTGTTTACCACGTACACTCGCTTTCTTGATGCGCTTCTCATCTGGCGTACCTAAATCAATCCATAGCTCAATCTCATCACTGTAGTTTTTTTGCCACAGCTCAGGCTCATCCTCTTCACACAATCCTTTGGTAAATGTTAATTGCTCATTGGCGTGCAATGCCCACGCAACAATACGTAACATCATACGTTGTAAGGTTTCCGATGGGTGCTGCGCAATAGTCAGGTTTTGGTCAAGATAAATGTCTTGATCCATGTTAGCTAAGTTAACCTCAGCTTTGAAAATAGTGGCTTTTTGCGCCATGAGGGAAATCCCGAAATTTTAAGATGGCTAATGGTACGACAACTGATGAAAACGTCCAGTTATTTAGGGATTTATCTTCCGCTTAGAACCTCAATTTTGTTACACTCATCGCGTTAAAAAATACACGCCACGGAAACCGCTAATGCATACCACCAAGCTCAATGTAGAACTACTGCTAACAGGTAACGAATTAATGTCAGGCGACGTTATTGACAGCAACTCAGCACACATAGCGCAAGAACTCGGTCAACTAGGTCTTGAGGTCACGCGCCGCGTTACCGTTAAAGATGATGTCAGGTTACTGGCAGACGAGATTGCGCAACACGCCAAACGTGCTGATATTCTCATCATTAATGGCGGCTTAGGGCCAACCGTTGACGATATGACTGCACAAGCACTAGCAATGGCTGCTAATGTCGATATTGCAGAACATAAAAACGCCATGGCACATTTAGTAGATTGGTGTGAACGACGAAACTACCAACTCAGCGACTCCAACAAAAAACAAGCGATGCTACCTGTTGGCTGTGACATCATTCCGAACGAATCTGGCAGCGCCGTTGGTTTTACGATGAAAGTTGAGCGATGCCAGATATATACAACCCCCGGCGTCCCACGTGAACTCAAGAAAATGATGGGTAGCGAAATACTGCCCCACATTCAGCAGTGTTTTGCCATCAACGACACAACAGATATCAGCCGTTTTCAAGTGTTTGGCCTTGGCGAATCGACAATTCAAGATCTGGTGAATGAACATTTACCAGATTGGCCATCACATATTGAGCTTGGTTATCGCGCTGCGATGCCGCTACTTGAAATAAAGCTCACAAGCCACCACCAGCAAGGCCATGATGACAAACCAGTTTGGCAGCAAAAACTATACAATCTGTTAGGTGCCCACGTCATCGGTGAAGGTCGAATATCGATGGCACGTTCATTAATCAATGAATTAGAAGCGCAAAACAAAACAGTCACCTTTGCTGAGTCTTGCACAGGCGGTTTAATGGCATCATTGATCACCAAAGAAGCAGGCTCTTCAGCCGTCTTTGAAGCGGGTTTTGTCACTTATTCTAACGCCATGAAAACTAAACTCGTTAATGTGCCAGAGCAAACGTTAATTGAGCATGGCGCTGTCAGCGAACCAGTCGTGATTGCAATGCTTAAAGGCGCATTAGAAGTGAGCGAAGCAAACGTCGGCGTAGCCGTATCAGGCATTGCTGGCCCCGGTGGCGGCAGCGATGAAAAGCCAGTAGGTTTAGTGTGGATTGCTTGGGGAGATAAAGACAACATCCGAACCGCCGCACTGTATTTGCCACTAGGCCGCGCGTACTTCCAACAATACGTAGCAACGGCTGGATTAGATTTAGTGAAACGTCACTTAATGAATATTCATCAGCCGCCAAAATATTTAGATGCGAGAAAAGCAACGATTTAACTCGAAAAATTATAGAAAGGGGTATTATGGTTTATTACCTACTGCCCCTTATTAAATTGACCATCAATCAAATACAAGACGCTATTCAACTTGCTGTAACGATTGTAAGATATTTTTCGATATCTCCTGTCCACCAAATATAAAACTCAACGCCAACATTAATTCATCAATTATCCATACATCAGCTAAACCAGTTACAATAGTCACCAAAATTAAAACTACACCAAGAGAGAACAGCGCCAGAGAGTTGTCCTTTCGTTGATTTGGAAAAAATTGTAAATACATAAAAACTAAAAACAAACCGATAGCACCTGACACTAGTTAAGGTACTAAATTAATGATTGTTAACTCAACATCAGCATTAAACCAACGTAGAAGAAATAATGTTAAAGCCATTACTATGCACATGACTATAGCCGTTGTTAAATTTTTCATGGTAAACAACATATCATTCCCTTTAAGTGAAGTTAGTATTAAAGCGTATTATAGGCGTTATAATTAGGCCTGCATTCATCATCGACATTAAATTCTTTAGCTGATGCACAATGAGCAAATTGCTCATCACTATCCCTACCGACAAACTCTTTCATTTCTCCTACTAATAACTTGAAGTTTTCAAGCTCGACTATCGTGCAAATATTCGTTTTTTCTTTTTGATGGCATCGTTTAGATGACACCTTTAAAAAACAATTGTCAGTATCGCTCTCTACACATTTGAATTTAGCCGTTTCATTAACGATGGAGATATTGACCGTCATCATCACCCCATTTTTATAAGTTGTGTCAGTGTAATCAGAATAGCGTATCGATGTATCACAACCTATAAGTAGTATTGTAGTGAAAAAAAATAATATAATTCGCATGCATATATCCCTATGTATAAGCCCTAATATTTTAAAACTAGTGTATAACTAAGTTACTCTATTCTCATTAAATTCAGTACTTTAGTTTATACTACTTACTGTAATGGTGCAGATTAATGTCAGACAGGCACAAATATCCATTTCTTATCGTAAATGCACTATTATCTTGGCTTTTCATTCAACTCAAGCATCTTGATGTATTTATTAAATCGTCGCGCTCTAGTGTCGGCTTTTTTCGCACTGGTTAACCCATGAGCAATGGTGCATCGATCTGATTTATTAAGCGTGTCATAAAATGTTTTGGCGATTGGTATATCAGCTAACGCAGCAATAAAATCTTCTGGCACTGTCATTTCACTCACGGCATAAGCATTTTCCCAACGTCCATCAGCTTTAGCTGCAGTAACATGTGAGAGACCAGATGATTGCATTCGTCCTAAACTAATCAGATCTTCAACGTGTTTTCTATTTTTCTTTGACCAATTGCTTCTCAATTTCCTTGGGGTAATACGTTGAAGATAAGCTTGGTCATCGACAGATTTTTTAATGCCATCAATCCATCCCCAACAAAGCGATTCAACCACAACATCATCCCAAGTCACGCTTAGTACACCAGTATGCTTTTTAAAGATTTTTATCCATAACTCAGTTTCATTCGCGTGATTATTCTCAAGCCACAGCCCTAATTGCTGCGGCTCTTCAAATGTCAGAATTTTTGTAGGATCGGGATTTGGCATTAACTTATCTCAATTGAATATATTGGTGTCTTTGGTAGACAAAAATCTTGGACAGGCACAAATATCTCATTGATTTAATATCTACGCAATATACAAAAACAAATGGATTTATCACTAAAAAATCAGCGTGAATGGAAAAGCATTGATGAGTGATAGAGGTGTTCTAAATTAATGACTGTAAACATTAGAAAATCTTGGACAGGCACAAAAAAATCTTGGACAGGCACAAATATCTCATTGATTTAATATCTACACAATATACAAAAACAACTGGATTTATCACTAAAAAATCAGCGTGAATGGAAAAGCATTGATGAGTGATAGAG
>CAJXRU010000096.1 GCA_913060565.1 uncultured Gammaproteobacteria bacterium
CTCTTCGTCGGCAGCGTCAGATGTGTATAAGAGACAGGTTATTAATGTGAGCTAATAAATCCGTTGGCGCATCCAACAATGAAACATCAGGGAATAATTCAGCGTCGACCAAAGAGGCTGCAACGACTGCTTCATACGAACGTACACTATCCATAACGGTAACAATGGTTTGATATTCCGTAGCTGGCGCTAACAACAGATTAATATCTTTCTTTTCAATGCCATTTTCATTGAGTAAAAATTTCACCTCTTTAAGCGCTTGAATCAATAACTTGTAATCATGTTTGCCATCAGGCGTTGCTGGAATGGTTTTCAATAATGCACCTTGAGGGTAATAAAGTGCCATTTTACTCTCACCAATGAGAAGCTCTAAATTCTTTAGTTCATCATTAGGCGTCACAGACATTTCTTTAATGTCACTAGGCAACTTTAATTCCAATATGGTGATATGAGAAAAAACCATCATCATCAATAGCACAGGCACAAGCACGATCATCAAACTCATAAATGAGGTGATGTCCAGCTCTGGCTCTTGTCTAGTTAGACGAGTCTTTTTAAGCATGATTAATCTTCCGTATTTTTGTTCATGCTATGACGTAATGACAACAAGTTAAGGCATTTAACACCTGCGGCTTCAAGCGAGTCGATAATATCTGTTGTTTTAGTTTGAATAACGCTATGACACATTAATAACGGGATTGCAGCAATCAAACCAAAGGCGGTCGTGTTCATGGCAACCGAAATGCTTTGTGATAATAGCGACGCTTTTTCTGATGGATCAGCGTTTGCAACCGCAGAGAATGCGGCGATCAAACCGATAATAGTCCCCAAAAGACCTAACAAGGTTGCAATATTAGCCAATGTCGCCAAATAAGCCGTGCGGCGCTCTAATCTAGGCATCACTTCAACCACACTTTCTTCCATTGCATATTCGATGTCTTCACGTGATTTGCTGTAATTTAGACGTTCAACACCCGCGGCAACTAAATTTGCAACGGTAGCATCATTAGTTTTGGCATACTGACTTATGCCATCATAATTTTCGCTGTTGAGCATGCGCTGGATTTCACCCATGGCTTGTTGATTAGCGCGTCTTGTTTTCGACAAAAACAAAAAACGCTCTAACGCTATCGCCAAGCCAACCGCTAATACAATAGAGATCGGGAACATAAATGCGCCGCCATCCTGGAAGAATCGAATGATTGTATTAAGAAAATCCATAGTTATACCCTATTAAATATTATCTAAAATTAAAATTATTGTTGTTGACGAGCCAACAGATGACCTGCTAATTCGTGTTGTTTTTTCATTGATTTAACGCTTCGTCCACGCAAACCCTCAAATTGACTCTTATGCACATGATTGACTGATATCACCGGACTGGTTAACTTTTTCCAAGGCACGATAGAAATAAATCGTGGTTGTTCTTTACTACCCACGATGGTGTCTTTAAGTTTAATGACGTTACTTGGCAGCGCTGTTTTTTCAGCGGCACTGACCCCATAAATACTCATTGCCAAGATAACGAACAAATATTTAAAACGATTACTCATTAGTCGCTCCTTGCTCATTTGTGCTCTGTTCTTTGGACAAATTATTAGAAGATGCCTTTAATTGCTTTGCAGCACGCTGCTCACGTTTCTTCTGCGCAACAACACGCCGACTTAAATCAGCAATCCATCCTTTTAGTTGTCGACTCTCAGGTTGATTGTTAAGCGCTGACAATGCAGCCACTGTTTCATATTCTTTTAATGCCGCAGATTGCTCACCCATATATATATCTAACAAGATCGCTAAATTTTGGCGCGCTGTAACAAATGCTGGCCAAGCTGTTAAGGCCTGCCGATAATGGTGGCTTGCTTGCTGAAAGTCACCTTTTTCTCGCAAAAGCGTTGCCAGCCGGTTATGTGCAAAGTAATTTAACTCATTAACGTAAATCGCTTGCTGATAATGTGCTATCGCATGCTCTTTAGCTGACTCTTGCACAGCGATATCACCTAATTTTAACCAAGGCCCTGATAATGTCGGCGCAGCAATCGTAATCGCTAACAACCGTTCCTTCGCGACTTTCCATTGTTTATTATTCACCATCACTAAAGCTTGCTTAAAGCTAGCAGCCACCTCTGGCGATATAATGGGTGGTGATAATAAATAAGTATTTGGGCTTTGATGCAGTTTTTCCATCGGTGTTAATTCAATGACAGGTTCAACTGGTGCTTGTTCCTGCTGCGCAAGATCCTTGTCTAATGTCTGGCAACCCGTCATCACAAAAGCCACTGCGATTAACAAAATGACGCATTGTCGATTAATAAATAACATCAGCATCTCCTGCTATCGTTTCTAGCTTGTTATATCGTCCTGGCAACAACTGACGCAATGTCGCCAAACTTTGTTCAATCCATTGGTCATAAAGACCTTGTGATGTCAGTGTCGCATTAGCTTCTAATAATGCTATTGCTTGATCTTCAAATGGGTAAGCTTGCTCTTCTAACAAAATTTCGTATTGCTCCAACGCTAATTCATCCAAGCCCTTTGGACGCTGCGAGCTCATCAGATCACTGGCCAATTGGCGGTAAACTTGCGCCGTTTCATATGTCGACTGAGTAGAAAAAGAGGCAACTCGATAATCTGACACTTTTTTATAAGCCGTCAGGGTTTTCTCTAAGCTGTCCTTTTTGCGATCTAGACTGCGCTTAAGCGGTAGAGTAAGTTTAATTTTATCAAATTCAATTTTAGCATCACGAGCAAATACCAGTGCACTTTTCGCCGCTAGAAAACTTGAACGCGCCGTTTGTTCCGCATCAGCATTGTCATGTGCTTTAATCATCTTTCGGAGCCAAAAGCGATGCTTTCTCTGTTCATCAACCACTAAATATTTTTGACTAAGCTGCTCCATCACTTCCATATGTCGATTGAACGGTTGTGTATAAGTGTTAGCATGTCTGCGCAAGGTAAGTATTGCATTTTTATTATCGCCAGCTCGGTCAAAGAACGACGCTGTTAGGTATAATGCTTGTTGCTGTGCATCAGACTCTTTCATACTATTAGCAATCGATAATCGCTGGGTTGCAGCCTTGTCCCAATCTTGTTGTTGCTCATAGATTGACGCGAGTTGCATATCGATATTTTGTGAGAGTTCATCAGACGGATAACGCGATTTAAAGACCAGCAATTGCGTGACAGATTTCTCTAAACGACCTAATTTATAGAGATATTGCGCCGCATTGAAATGTGCTAATTTCCTAACAGGTGAATCAGGCGTCTTGCTTAACACTTGCAAATAGGTGCTTACCGCAGCATCTAATTGATTATTCGATGCAAGTTGTTCTGCACGATTAAACAAACTGGCTGCTAAATTGTTAGCAATAACAGTGCGGCGCTCGTCATCCTGAGAAAGCAGAGTTAAAACATGCTCGTACTCGCTAATCGCTTGTTGGTATTTACCCTGATTGTAAACGCTGTGAGACTTGATTAATTTAGCATCTATTGTTCGTGCCTCACCTATCGGAGAAGACCAAGCGATAAGCCCATCAACAGTGCTTATTGCGTCATCATAGCGCGCTTGTGCATAACGATGACCCATTAAGTCAAATAACACATCAACTGCGCGAGGATCGTCTGCAAACGACTGTGTGAATTGCAATACATTTAGCTCTTGAGCGCTTAATTCTTTTACGCCAGCTTCATTGGCAATAGGCTTAGGCATAATAGCGTCGGCATTGAGCTGATTAAAGGCTAAGATACCGCTATAAGCAGCATCTGCTCGCTTGGACCGTTCTCGGCCAAACGATTGATCTACGCCATAAGCAAAGTGATTATAGACGTCAATCGCTCTACGCCACTGTCTACTTGCATATAGGCTATCGCCAAATAAAAAAGCCAACTGCGCATCATCATTAAACGTTCGCTCATATTGGAGCAGTAAATTCGCCGCTTGCGCAAACTCCGTGACTTGCTGCGTTGGGTTTTCACTGTCTTGGGCAAGCCTATATTGATCCAATGCCATTTCTGAAAGGTAAGCTTTCAACACAGGGCCAAATAGGTTTTGGCGCTGCTCACTCCACATAGACCAATATGGACCATCGATGCCATATGTTGTCACATAGCTAATTTTTTCAGCCTTTGCCAACGAAGGAAAACGTCCTTGTTGATAGATATCAACTTTATTAATGGCAAATTGTGGTGCCCAGTGATGCGAAGGATAGTTTGTGACAAATACATCATAAGTTTGTGCACTATCGCGATAACGTTTATCGGCAAGTAGCTGCTGCGCCATCACTTGAAAATGTAGATATTCAAAATAACGGCCACCGATTGATTGGTAATGGCGCGCTAAACTTTCTGCGCCGTCGCTATTGGCGAAAATAAGATTCATCACCTTAAACGCATCACTGACCAATTGCTTGCTTGCAACGGGTAAGCCATCAATCGTTAACTGTGTGGTTGCTTTTGTGGGAAGGTTTAAATCAAGAATTTCACTGAATCGAGCAAGCGATTGGCTGGGCTGTTCTAATTTATAATGAGCCCAGCCCAGCATATATAACGCGGTCTGGTAATATGGCGAACTTACATCGTTATTAGCTATTGCTCGTGCCGTAATTTTTTCATAGGCGAGCACCGCTTTTTGGTAATTTTGCTGAGAAAATAAGAATTCACCACGCCTAAAGTTTATCTCATCAGTCGTTTCATGATAGTTGGGAAATAGCTCTGTCATCGCTGACAACAAGGTAAAACTTTGCTCTGTCTCACCTTGTAATTCATACGCTTTGGCCAATTCGTACATCACGCTATGCGTGATTTCACTCGTCGGATAATCAGCCAACCATTTGTTATACACTGCTATCGCTTCATCGTAGTAACCGGTGGCCGTTTTTGGCAAGGTAACGCCAACTTCTTGAGCCCGCTCCCCTGCAATGGCAAGTAACTGTGCTAATCGATAATCAATGCTTTCTCGCAATCTAGGCTCATTGATAATCGTCACTAAGTGCTTGTAATCGTCGATCATCTTTTGCAACGTTGGCGTTGCTTGAGATGACTTGTCCACTAACGAAACATTTGACAGTGTGTCCCCGAGTGTTGGTGTTTTAGGAATAACACTAATTGCGCCTTCCGCCTGAGTTTTTATATCGTTTGACGTATCGTCTGCAGCTACGTGTAGTGACGTCATCCCAACACAAACGACAGCAATTAATGGCGTGATTTTATTCATCATTGCCGTTCAACCCTTGTTGTTCTTTCACGAAATGACGATTAAAACTTGCATCATTTATTCTCACTAACGCCAGCTTTGCATCAATAATAAAACGCGCTAATTGTTCATGTTCTTGCGCGTAATACTCATCGATAGACTGCTCTATTTTTGTCATTATACTTTGCTGAATCAATGGTATTTCGAGCTGCTGTTTTGCAATATCTGTACTGATGGTAACCATGAGTGCGAGTTGCTGTTCCATTACCGCTATTTTTGCGAGGAAGTCTTGCAAGATTTGATACGCTAAGTTGTTATCAGTGAGTTGATTATTTAGATCGGTGATGGCGTCGCGCGTTTGCGCAAGATGTTTAGAAAAGTTACTAAAGCTATGCCACCACACAATGCGCTGCATCAGGGTAACCCGTCGCTCAGATGCGGTATTCTTTTGCCCAGCTCGTTTAAGAAAAACCATGCGAGAAAATGTGTCATCAATGCGCTGTTGAAGCTGCAAATAATGGTCTGACAGAAAAAAATGCCCATTGCGATTAGCTTCAGCGTCATCCACACTGGTCACTATTGCCGCCCGTTTCATAGTCGTTGTATCAATGCGGCGCTCTAATTTTTCGATAGCATCATTATTAAGTAACTCGCTAATGTTCTTAATTTGATGATCTAACAAAAAGTTAAATGCGGCGATTGTCTGTAGCTGCTTATTGTAGTCCATATTCAAACGGATCAACGTTTGGTATTGCTGATTCAAGCGCAGCATAGACTCGCTAGCTAAGAATTCAACAAACAATTCACTCTTGTCTTCACCATGATAATCGCACAATCCAATTTGTGGATAAGCCAATAGCGTTGCAAAACAAGCGCTCTGCGCTTTTAAATGTTGTCTCAACTGAGGCTGTGAAGCCAGTCGTTGTTGTGCTTGTTCAATACTTTGTTTGAGTGTCTTGACGGCGGCTACTTCATCACCTAATTGTTCCAATGCATATGCATCAGCTAATAAGGCTTCATAAGTTAGAATACTTGGGTCCTTCCCTTGAAATATACGTGAGAAAGCGGCACGCGAATATCGAAAATTATTAGTACTATTGTATGCTAACCCCAACCCAAGCAATGCACTGGTATCAACTGCCGAATCAATTGAAATATCGCTAAAACTTTCAATTGCGTGTTGTGGTTCATTAACATTTAAAAATTGATAACCTAGTCCACGAAGTGCTTGATCTTTTGCTACTTGATATTCTCCATCAAGAGACTTCACATTTTTCAATATGTCAACCAATTCAGCGCTAGTACCATTTTCGGCAGTCAGTTGTTGCAACCACGCTGCTCCTAGCTCTGATTGAGGAGAGATTGAAATATCCGCGACGCTCTTTTTAGCATTTAATGAAACCAACCCTTGTAAATAAAGGTAGTCGCTATTTAATGTCGCCGGTACGTCACCTGCGATAGCGTTTAACAGGATCTGCGCTTCTGCCCATTGTGACGATTCGATATGCTCGTTAACTAAAGTAAGAATGGCATTAATATTCGCGTCACTGTCTTTGGACAGTCGTTTAACATAGTCAGTATTGCCATTGGTAACTTGCAATAAGCTTTCTAAAAACTGGTGAGTGTCTTTGTTTTGGTCACTGAGATTTTGACTAGAAATCAAAGACAATGCTTTTAATGCCGATTGATAATCTCGCTTATAGTAATGAAAAAGAACAGCACCATAGATTGGTTTAAAATCAATAGACGACTCAATTTTCTGCGGTGACAATTCTTGCGCTGTCACCGGAAATAGACAGAGTCCAGCTAGGAATATAGTCGCCAAAGGCTTCATGAATAATCCTTACAATCGACTTACAGATAACACTGGCGCAGTTGTGCCCGCCGTATCTGACAACCTAATGTTTATCGACAGCGGCTTATTACTTTTATATATGCCCGCATTGCCGGCGAGGCTAATCACCGTATTTGTACTATCAATTCCTTTAGCAGTCACTTCAAAATCATGCTCACCAACGCTTACATTACCTAAAAATAGACGCTGCATACCGCCTAGATCTAATGCGTGGTTATCTTCTTTCGAATAAATATGGCTGGCCACTCGTTGCCCATCAATAGAAAACTCAAGTTGACTTAAGACAACGGATTTTCCGAGTTTCTTCGACACATAAATCGCAACTTGCGTTGTTGCGGGATATAGCAAGTCTTCTTCCAGCTGTGCTAAATCTTTGTGTAATTTAACAGCTTGTTGCTTTAACGCCTGAATTTTCCCAGCAACACTGCCATTGGCCGCTGCGCTGGCTACATTGCATACTGTTAACAATAAAATGCTTAACAATAATCTTTTCATGTGATATCTCGTCGTTTGATACTGTGTTAATAGGTCAAATACTTAACTAAACGACGTGTTGAATGTTTGTCTATGTGAAAAAAGAAGTGATTTTCAAATCCTTTGCACCTAACAAAAACACGCATAACAACATACGTTTAGCTATTAGTTCTTCATCCTAAATAAAAATTTCTAAAATAATCAGGCTCAATGCCCTTTCATTAAAAAGCGATAAATTATACATTCTTTTAACGGTAGAAAGATAGACTCATCCTTACATAACAATAGCTTATATATGACGAGTATCTAACACTATAGTATTAGCCAGCTTTTTCTTCACCGCCCAATAGTAACGCTAACCATCTCGTCGAATTATTAGATTCTAGACCAATTTTTAGAATCATAGTCAAGGGCACCGATAACAACATGCCGACGGTTCCTAATAACCAGCCCCAAAAAATCAATGATAGAAAGACCACTAATGTAGACAAGCCGAGACCTTTTCCTAAAAAACGTGGTTCGACTGCGTTGCCCATGATGATATTAACCAGCAAATAAAGGGCGACTACGCCACCAGCCCAACCAATGCCTAATTGGATAATCGCCAGCAAAACTGCAGGCAGCGCCGCGATTATTGAGCCAATATTTGGAATGTAGTTCAGTAAAAAAGCTAAAACGCCCCACAACACCCAATAGTCTAAGCCCATTGCCCATAATACCAAGCCGATAATGGTACCTGTGGCCATGCTGACCATTGTTTTTATTGCCAAGTATTGATTTACAGACGCTAAAAACTGATCAATTTGCGCCATACGCATATCAGGATCATCAAGCGCAACATGAAGTTTTTTTGGTAAGGATGACGCTTCAGACATCATAAAAATTACGGTAAGAAGTATCAGGAATAAATTAGCCATCACACCGCCAAAACCACCAACAATCATGGTCACAACATTCATTGCAGCGCCTGGATCGAAATATTCTGTCAATTGGTTTAGTTCAACGGGGAAATTATATTGTGCTAATTGCGACGACAAACCACCAAATTGTTCAGTAAGCTGTGCTTGATATGCAGGTAATTGGCTCGAAAAATCATTGACAGCTTTACCCACAAGGTTTGCTAGCCACATACCTGCGAGCACAACAAAACTGATAATTAAGGCGATTGCTAGCCCTTTAGGGACTCGTTTTGTCGTTAACCACGCCAACGCTGGATTACAAATAATGGCAATAAAAACCGACAAAATAAAAGGAACAATAACAGGGCTAGCAGTTTTTATGCCTGCAAGAATGATTACTAGTGATGCCAACATTAAGGCTGTTTTCAGTGATGGGGATAATTGAGTTTTAGGCACAATAACTTCGCAACATTTAAATAATATTTCAATAATTTACGCACTAACGGTTGCAAAAACAATACAAAATAGCCTTAATGAAGCATATTCAACAAATAAGGATCATTATGAACAGTGAGTTAGCGGTAATTCGTATTAAAAACCTCAGATTACGTACCTACATTGGCATCAATGACGATGAAATAGCCAATCGTCAAGACGTCATTATCAATGTTAAAATTCAATACCCAGCTGAGAAAGCAACGGTAAGTGATAACATGGATGATGCACTGAACTACCGTACCATTACCAAGAAGATTATTGCGCTAGTTGAAAACAACCAGTTTGGACTATTAGAAAAGATGACCAGTGATGTGTTAGCGATTGCGAGTGAACACCCTTGGGTTTGTACAGCGAGTGTTGAAATTGATAAACCGCACGCGTTGAGATTCGCCGATTCTGTATCGCTAGAATTAACCTACCAAGCCTAAATAAAAAAAGCACGTCGTAGGTAATGAAACCTACGACGTGCCAGTTAAACTTTTGAAATTCTTACTTAACCTGTTTAACCGTTAGTGACGGCGCGGTTATCGATGGTCCAGTCACTTCAAACGTGTAATCACCATCAGTGGTAATCGAAATAGTTAAATTACCATTTGAACCTTGTTGTGCATGATAGCGCTGCTCAACATTTACGAGTGCATTACTATCAGCACCGAAATTAAAGGTACTCCAATCTTCTGATGCTACCTTAAATTGATAATCCCCAGCAGTCAGTGCAATAGTGAGGCTATACACACCATTTCCTTGGTAAACTATTGGGTTATCGGTACCCCAGCCATTCATAGAACCGCGTATAAATACTGCGGTATCAGCAAACATTTGCGACTTAAACACACCTATTTGCTGTGCATCAGTGTTTGACGCATCAAGTAAAAAGGTGTAATCGCCAGTCTCAAACGTTGCACTAAAATTATCGTTACTGCCAGCGAGTAATGTTGACCATTCACCTAAGGTAACTTGTGGCGTTACCGCGCCTAGATTTATTGGTCCCCAGTTCTCATCAGCAACTTTAAATGCTTTGTCACCCGCATCAGTCAATTCAATGGTCGCGCTATAAAGACTAGCACCAAGGTGAACAAGTGGATCGGTAGTTCCCCACCCATTGACATCACCACGCACGTATATAGTGGTATCAACATACACATCTTCATTACGCACCGTAATAATTGGTGCATCGACATTGCTTGCATCAATTTCGAACACGTAGCGCCCTGCAACTGCTGGCGTAAATTTCATATTGTCGCCACTGCGAGTTAGTGTTTTGGTATCGTTCTCTGTGACAACACTTTCACCCGCTTGCGCGCCGAAATCAACAGTTGACCAATCAGCAGAAGCAATCTTAAACTCATAACCATCGGCATTAAGTGCTAAATCAATTGAAACACTATAAATACCGTCCGCAATGTAATTAGCTTGATCGCTCTCACCCCAGCCATTCATTGCACCACGTACTAACACAGCTGTAGCACCAAAAGGAACAACATCCGGCGCGCCTGATGTAGCATATGCCGATAAACCGTTGCCTTGTGTATCACCTTGTGGTTTTACAAAAACAGCCGTTGTTAATGGCGGTACAACAAATGCCCCATCGTTAAACGAAGCGCTTTTAACGTCATTGTCCATTGAGTTTTGTTGAATTGAACTGAGTTCAAACCCCGCGGCGCTATCAATAGTGTGTGATTTTTCTTGTTCACTGGCGTTAACCACGACGACAACAGCATCTACATTTGGGTCTAAATCAGTCAGTGATGTGCCATCATCTATACTCATCACAATGAGTCCCTGTTGCTGATTTTTACCAATGTTATGGAATCCAACACGCTCAATAATATCCTGACTGCTAGTTAGTCTGAACAGCTGGCTACTTGAACGAATGGCTAAGAACTCATTAAATATTGTCGATGCAAAACTCATATCATCGCCGGTTACCGTCGTATAAGGACTCGCTGCTAAAGCGATCAATGTTTCGTCCGATTGGTTCCCTTTATCAATTGGCAGGCCAACATTCCAGTTATTTGACTGTAATTCAAAATCAACCCGGTTATACCAATCGCCAGCATCATAGGTATTACGGTCAAGTGATTTAGAACGTAAGAAATCGCCACCTAATTGAACAAATGGGATCCCTTGACTCAATAACACAATAGAATGAGCAAGGTTCTGGGCACGAACACGATCAGCTGTTGAACGTTCAAACGACAAACCAGTACGCTCATCAAGTGGTTTATCTGTCGGATTACCTAACTGTAATTTGTCCCACAACGTTTCATTGTCGTGCTTTGAAATGTAGTTAATATTATCCGCAGGATCTTTAGCATACATATTAGGTGAGAAACTTTTACCAGAGCTTGCAACACCATTTTGATCTTTTAGCACATATTCAGATAACGTACCTGCCATTCCAAAACGTACGATATCTTGCGCGTGTAAATCACCATTTTCTGTGAACATAGCGCCATCACGAATGCCATCGCGCAAACGATCATTAAAAGTTGCTATTTGCGTACCGGCCATTGCTCCCTGATCAGCATGTTCGAATCCGCGATATGAACGAGACCAACCTTCGCCGTAAAAATAGTTGTCTGGGTCAACAGCCTGTACCGCGTCGCGTGCTGCTAGCATCTGAGCCTTAGAGCCATGACTCATGATGTCGAATCTAAATGCATCGACACCATACTGCGTTGCCCAATTAACCAACGAGTCTTGCATTAACTTGTCCATCATTCGATGTTCAAGAGCCGTATCATTACAACACGTTGACTGCACGACAGCACCTGTAATCAAATCTCGACTGTGATAATAACCAGGAACGACTTTATCAAGCACTGAATGCTCCCATAGGCCTGACGAATTAGTGTGGTTATACACAACATCCATCACCACACGTAAACCCATATCATGCAACGCCATATTCATTGCACGCATTTCAATGATTCGCGCAACACCATCGGCATCAGAAGCGTAACTTCCTTCTGGTGCATTGAAATGTTTTGGATCATAACCCCAATTGAAACTGTCAAACTCACGCACGACATTCATTAAATCTCGCGCTTCATTGGTGTAAGGTGAAAAACCTGCCAATACATCGCGTAACACAGCACTGCTATCTTCGGATTTACAAACTTGAGCATCTGACTTCAGTTTACATAAATCACCGACGGTATCAGTCAAATTAACGATTTTTGAGCTATCTTCATTGATACTCGCGATGTCATTATTTGGTAAGAACTGAAAGTGAGTTAGCCCATTGTCAGCAAGCTTTTTCAAATGCTTATTTGGCATTGAATCAACTTCTGTAAAAGCCATATACTTACCGCGGTTATCAGTCGTAGTGCTACTATCTAAAATACTAAAATCTCGAATGTGGCCTTCATAAATAACAGCATCTTCAGGATTTTTAATGGTTGGATTAGCTTGTGAAGCCCAGCCCTGCGGTTTGAGGGACTCGTCAGATAAATTGACCACTTGACTATAGTCACCGTTGGTCGACAAGCTGACAGAGTATGGATCGGTAACTTCAATGGTTTCAACATCACCATTTTGCGGATGATAAACAGTCACTTCATAACGATAAAACAATCGGTCTAATGCCGCATCACCAGCATAACTCCAAACACCACTATGACTATCTTCGGTCATAGTATGAGAGCTAGCTTCTGTTTTATCAGCATTAAAGAACTTAATATTGATTGACTGAGCGGTTGGCGCCCATAGCTCAAAATTAATAGCATCATTGTTGTAATTAACACCCAGCATTTTTTCATCAGCGTCGTCTTCACCCGCCGTATACAAGGTATCCAAGACTTTGTCTGCTTGAATAAAAGTCGCTTTCAATAACTCGCCATCACTATTATACGCAGCGAGTGCTAGTTGATTTTTAAGAATTGCCTTTGCTTCATCTGCCGCCCAAGAACCTGTAAAAGCAGCCCAATCTTTAACTAGCGGCGCTTTATCTTGTTGAACCTGTGTCAACGTATGATCCGTCAATTCAATGGCCGTTCCGTTAAGTTGCTGTGAATCAGGATCAACGACTAAATCACCAGAACTACTATGATGGAGCTTGATCATTGCTGGTGACTCATCGCTGATATCCCAAACAATGGCGCTATCATCTATCCAATGTGCAGCAATGTCCTCTATGGTAATTAATTGCGGGCCAAGCGAGGCAATTGGATATTCAAAAACATCTGCGTTTTTTGAGATAGTAAAGTTCATTCGTGAATACGTTGGATCATCTTGCATCAGCGGCATTTTTTTATTATCGCCACCTAACTCTTTACCCGCATCGTCAGTACCAATGTGAATTATAAAATTACCACATTCACCAAAACCATCTTTTAAATCAAGAATCCAATAAGCACCATAAATGGGGTCGATACCATCATGTTGGTGCCCATTATCCCACGGCGTTGAATCAAATGCAGGCGCGTATGCATCACAGGTTGCGTCATTCCATGTGTGCAGACGATATCCGTCGTAAACGCTATCATCACTTGAATTAGTTGCATCTTGAGGGCGATTGTAAAATAAAATTGCTTGATTAGATGCCGCGAACACTGTCGGCTGCGCTGCGTTAGGATCGAGACCAATAATACAGCTTTCATTCAACGCATCAGGTACCGTTGGTACAGGACAACTAATTGGCGGCGGCGCAACACAACTTGCTCCCATAGCATCCGGAATTAATGGTACATCACAGGTTAGTAAAATTTCACCGTCGGCAGAATCACTGCCTCCACATCCACTTAACATAGCTAAGGCAATTGCAACACCAGTTAGGCGTTGGCCTTTATTCAAATTAAACATAATTTCTTCCCAAATTATTCTTTTTCTTATAATGAGTAGTTAACGCCTACGAAGATTTGACGACCAAAGTATTGCTGAGTACCCGTTTTACTCACGGTACCAAAATAACTTTTCGTAGGTTCATCAGTTAGGTTATTAACTTGAAAAACAACACCTAATGCATCATTGATTTGGTATGACGCTTGATAATCTATGACGGTTTCTGCGCCGAAGTTAACGACTTGTTCATTCACGCCCCATTGCTCTGACACAAATTCATCGCGATAACGTACACTGATCCGTGTTTCAAATCCGTCGTGCTCCCAAAATAGTGATGTCGCGATAACATTTTCAGATAAGCCAGGCAATGATTGTGAAACGGTCACTGCACCATGATTGACAATGTTTTGAATCTCGCTTTGGGTATAGGAATAGCTTGCATTAACACCAAGTCCAGACCACAAATCAGGTAGATCACTAAATATCTGTGTATAAGCAAGCTCAAGACCGCGAATGTACCCACCCTCTTTGTTATTAACAGCAGTTGTGAATTGGCCATTAAAGGTGTCGACTGTCTCAAATTGGCCCGAGATTGGATCTTCAAGGTCAACAGTCTCTGGCACATTGAAACCATTAGCTTTGAAATCAAATGGGTCAACACCCGTGTTTTGAATGAAGGAATTTATATCTTTGTAGAATAGAGCTGCGACAAATGCACCAGCGCCGTCATCGAAATAATACTCATAAGATAAATCATATTGGTTGGCATAAAACGGCAGCAAGAACGGACTGTTATTGGCAGAGCCAGTAATTTCTCCGCGTTTCTCATCGGTAATATTGTCGTTTATTTGATAACTTGCATCACCTGCCAATCGATTTATTGGCGGACGAGACATTACCTTGGCCGCCGCAAATCGAAGTTGAGAGTTATCAGTTAAATGAAAGTTTAAGTTTAAAGAAGGTAAATAATCTGTATATGTCGTTCCTAATACCGCAGGTGCGTAATTAACGTTTATTAAACCCGCGTCATCAATGATATTTTGAGCGCCACTTGCAGCATCGCCGCCAACATCCAACAGTATAGTTGCTGATTGGTCTGTTTCAACCATACGTACACCAACGTTACCGGTTACATCCATTCCAGCAAACTCTGTATTAATGTTTGCCATTAAGTACGCAGAGAAAACTTTTTCGTAAACTTCGCCACTTTGCAGTACAGACCACGTTGAGTTTTGGTTACCCTCACCATTGATTACCCCTGGTGCGCCTCCACCCCAAGTTTGTTGTGGCTGTGGTACACCATTTGGAAACCACGCATTCAGGGCTTGATCTAAATCCACTGCTAAGTAACTTGGGAAATGAGAAAATTCACCCTGCCAGTCAACGACTTCAACCATATCATCTGTTAATCTTAGCGGTGGCTCTTTCACAGAGAAAGCGCCACTATCGCCATATTCGAACAGTGAGCGATCATTCGAGTATTCTCTATCGGAATAACGAACACCCGCTTCAACAGATGATATTACAGTGTTATCTGCCAGTTCATATTTTAGATCTAAGCGAACAGCACTTAATGCATCCTCATTTTGAAATGGATAGATGCCATATTTACTCACCATGACTTTATTAATGTCGGTAAAATCATCAGCTTGATTAAAACCTACATCCGGTAATCCATTGCCATTAAGTAAATAGGAAATTGACACATTGTTATCAACAACAGGCGTATCAGCATTTGCATCCTCAGCTACTAATCCCCACAACAAGCCATTTCTGAAATCGCTCTTCGCACTTGAATGAGAAACGTCAAAACTAATGAATAGACTTTCAGTTGCCTGCCACGCAGCGTTTATACCAAAGCTACCAATTTCATCGTGGTCCGTATTATCGTCATTGACGATCTCGACATGAGTTGAACTCGCAGATGTACGATTAAACGTTCCGCCAATAACAGCGTTGCCATCATAAACAGGGTTGCCAATAGCTGCTGTCGTTCCGCCAAACAATACTCTGAATCCGCGAGCAAAGTTTTCTTTATCAAACTTTGAAACAAAGGCATCAGCTTTTAACGTGAAATCATCAACCGGAGCCCATTCGATAGCTGCCATGTAGCCGTTACGAACCTCTTCACCGCCACGATGCTGCAATTCAAACCCAGCACTTAAAAACTCACACTCAGGACAGTCAACTGTACCACCGGTATCATTGGCGACTTTATCGACATCTCGCTCATCACCATAGTCAAAACCAATAAACTGTGTTGCAACACTTGGCTGCAATAATCTCGCATACCCGATCGCAAAGCCTAATGTATCTTCTAAATATTTTCCTTGATATGAAAAACTCAAACGATGGCCAAGTTCTTTTGCGTCTTGTACTTCATCAGCGCGATCGTTAAACATTCCACGTGCATTGATATTAAATTTATGATTCTCTTCGTTTGAAAGTGGGCTCGCTGTCGTTAATTCAACAGTGCCTGCAACACCACCTTCAATGAGTGAAGCCTTTGGTGTTTTATATACTGCGCCAGAAGAAATTAATTCAGAGGGATATTGGTCAAACTCAATACTGCGACTGCCACTAGTCGATACCTGCTCACGGCCATTTAATGTAGAGAATACAAAGCCACCCGACATACCACGAATGTTTATTTGAGCGGCCTGCCCCCCTGTTCGCACCGCCGAAATACCTGGTAAACGCGTTAAAGCATCGGCCATAGACACATCTGGCAAGGCACCTAGATCATCTGCCGATAATTGTTCGCTCACGGTATCAGTGAATCGTTTTTGATTAATTGCAGCAATTAAACTTCGACTAAAGCCAGTCACTTCAATTGTTTCAATCTCAGTTTTCTCATCGGCGTTAGTTTGTTGTTTTTTTGTCTTCGCTAACGCTTCCGCTTTAATGGCTTTCTTGGTAGAAGACTTATCATCACCTTCATTTGCATAAACCAGTGGTGATATGGCTGTCGAAACAACACCAGCAGCGACGAATGCAAGCATTACGCTATTTATCTTAAACATAGACATCGTGTCTATACTCCCTAGATTAGATTATTTTTATTTTTTTAGTTGTAAAAGAACAATAAAATCAGAAGGTTAAAAAACCACTTTTTTATTGCTCATAAATACAACGATCTATCTTGGGGGATATCTATAGACGCGACAATATACTGCATACGTATTCAGCAGCACACAAAAGGCGAATGCATACGTATTCAATATTAATTATATCAAGAGGCTTAAAAGAGAATTTTACGTGAGAGTTATTTGAAAAAATGTTGGTGCCCGGAGACGGACTTGAACCGTCACACCCGAAGGCGGGGGATTTTAAATCCCCTGTGTCTACCAATTCC
This sequence comes from uncultured Gammaproteobacteria bacterium, assembly GCA_913060565.1. Taxonomy (GTDB): domain Bacteria; phylum Pseudomonadota; class Gammaproteobacteria; order Enterobacterales; family Psychrobiaceae; genus Psychrobium. The sequence goes on from CAJXRU010000096.1 coordinate 17,055, forward strand.
ACCACCCGGGCAACGGATGTTCAACTTAATGATCTAAGTTAAATCTGTGGACGTTTTAGCGAGAACTAAAACTAAGTGCCAATAACGCATTAGCAACTTATTAAAATAATTAATCATTTGATATATTTAACTATTTGAATAAATTGAGTTGGTGCCCGGAGACGGACTTGAACCGTCACACCCGAAGGCGGGGGATTTTAAA
>CAJXRU010000097.1 GCA_913060565.1 uncultured Gammaproteobacteria bacterium
GCAGCGTCAGATGTGTATAAGAGACAGGTTTGAACAACGCCTTACATTCGATGATTTATCTAACTTACTCCATCGTTTTACCAACGATGAAATTGCAAACAAGCTCAACAATTTCAGCCGTCAAAATGCAACCTTAGAGCAAGCGATAGAGTTTACTCGCCTGCAACTCTCTGGCGTTTTGGGATCAGCATCGACGCGTATGGTAATGAAAGCGGCTTCAACATCTCAACAAATGCCGCTAGAAGATGTGGTCAGTATTGTTGATGAAGCCAATCAGATGTTCGAGTTCAATCGAGAATTGTTGCAATCTGGTGTTGAAAATATCGAACAAGGCATTAGCGTTGTCGATGCCGATATGCGCATTGTCGCGTGGAATCAACGTTATGTAGACCTACTCGGTTACCCGTCTGGTTTTGTCACCGCGGGAAAATCAGTGCGCGAGTTACTCCAACACAATGTCGATAAGGGCATTATCAGTGGAACCCAAGCTGATGAACTCGTAGAGCGACGCATCGAACATATGCGTTTAGGCCACAATCATCAATTTCAACGTACTATGCCCAACGGCGTCGTGTTAGAAATACTAGGTCAAGCAATGCCCGGCGGCGGCTTTGTTAGCACCTATTCCGATATCACAGCACATATTGAAGCCGAAAAAGCACTACGTCTTGCTAACGAAAATCTAGAAAAACGTGTACAACAACGTACCCAAGAACTTGAGAATGCCAAAGCAGAAGCTGAGGCAGCAAATCGCAGTAAGACCCGTTTTTTAGCCGCCACCAGCCATGATTTAATGCAGCCATTTAATGCATTATCTTTGTTTACCTCAATGCTAAAAAATCGTGTTGATGGCACAGAGTTAGCAGAGCTGGCGGATCACATCGGTGATTCTCTCAATGTCGTTGAAGGCTTGTTGTCTGACTTAGTTGAGATTTCGCGTCTCGATAGTGGTTCACAAAAAGTAGAGCTCAGTGAATTTGCCGTTGATGATGTTTTATCAACGCTAGAAAACGAATTTAAGGTATTAGCAGCCCACGACAATATTGCATTTAGTTATCATAAAAGTACGGCTGTTGTGCATTGTGACAAACGAATGTTGCGCCGAATTATTCAAAACTTCCTGTCCAACGCGGTGCATTATTGTGACGACAAAACTGGAAATAAATCAACAATTGTCAACAAAATATTGCTTGGCGTACGTCTCCATAAAAACAATATTACCATCGAAGTGTGGGACAATGGTCCTGGTATTTCAGAAGCTGGACAACAGCAAATATTTAAAGAATTTGAGCGTCTCGAAACTCACCGAGAAATTCCCGGTTTAGGACTTGGCCTCGCCATTTGCGACCGCATGGCAAAAATTTTAGATGCTTCAATATCGATTCAATCATCACTTAATAAAGGCACTGGATTTAAAATTGAAATTCCTCGCGTGACGACGCCATTATCGTTAGCGCCAACCGCTGCCGTATTAACTAATGAAACTGTCCCTAATGACTTTGGCGGTATTCCTGTCTTAGTAATCGATAACGATCATTTAATGCTAACAGCTATCTCGTCGCAACTCTCAGACTGGGGCTTTCAGGTGGTCACAGCTAAAGATCTCGCGAGCGCCAATACCGTAATAGACACGGTTACACCTAAGTTAGTAATCGCTGACTACCATCTTGATAATCACGCAAATGGCGTTGACGTTGTATTAAACATACAAACAGCAAACAACTGGCAGCTTCCATGTATTATTTGCTCAGCCGATCCATCAGAGCAAGTACGTCAGCACACCAGCGATGCCAACTACCTATTTTTGCGTAAACCGGTAAAATCGTTGGCGTTGAAGCGTTTGATAAAGCAGTTGTTGTAACTTTCAGGACTACATCTAATATTGCAGGTTTTGACGTGCTAGCAACTGTGACTCACATTTTTAATTGGGTCACAGTGCACACCAGTTGCTTTCTTAACGTTAAGTGGTTACCCACTAATCACTGCGATTCTCAGGTGCCGCTAACATCAATTGCTGATAAGCCAGTCCAGCCAAGGTGCGGTTGTTCACTTCTAGTTTTACCAAAATCGCCGATACGTGTTTTTTGACCGTGGTTTCTTTGATATCCAAATCATAGGCAATTTGTTTATTTAAACGCCCGTCAGCTATTTGAGTTAACACAATATATTGCTGTGGAGTTAGTTGCGCTAGCTGCTTAGCAAGATGCTGATTAGCTTGACTGTTCTCGTTATCAATAGTGTCTGTCTCGGCATGACTAGGAAGCCATACTTCCCCATCAAGCACCACTTCAATTGCTTGCCCTATCGTTGTTAAATCAGCTGATTTAGGAATAAACGCCGCCGCGCCAAAACTAATCGCCTTTTGCATAGTGTGTACGTTGTCATCAGACGACACCATAATCACGACAAGATCAGGATAATGATTTTGCAACTGAGTCAGCCCAGTAAATCCATTGTTGCCGGGCATGTGTAAATCAAGAAACACAATCTCTAAACTTGGATTAGCCTCGACTCCAATGAGTAAATCATCAAAGCAATCCGCTTCTAAAATCCCTGCTTCAGGTAAGCACTCAACAATAGCTTGCTTAAGCGCCGTTCTAAACAGTGGATGATCATCAGCAATAATAACTTGTGGTTGCATTGGTTTTCCTTAAATGAAAGTGCCGACAATTAAGTCGGCACTGTTATTTAATCTAAATGTGAGTTTGTCGGATCTTATGATGTGCAATGTAATATAGCGCGTTCCTTTAGATGTATCGATAGCACATCAGTTACTTTTCTTTATAAAATACATCCGTGTATTTTCCCCTCTGGGCCAACCTACGGTTGTTCAAACTAGTTCCCGACTAGCTTGTGCTTCGCCACTAGAATATCTGGAATATTCTAGGACAGCTTTAGCTGGTCGCAACGCGATAAAACTCATGGAGGAGTTTTACATTGAAAAGTAACCAAAAGAAAGGCGACCCGAACTTTACCGCTTATCTAAAATTACAAACCGCTTTATCGATACCATATTTGATCCGCATCCTGCGGCAAATATTAAAAAATCATCCATGATTTTTTCATCGCGCAATTTGCACTTTTAGGCGTTAAAGAGCGGGACTAGCCCACACTTAGCGTTGGTATATTCAATTAAAACTGATAACTCGCCGTCAATGAAACGGTTCTTGGGTCGCCATAATAACTAATCAACGTATTATCACCACCTAATCCCGGAGCGTAACCGCCATCTGGTAATGGGGTCACAAATTGATAACCGCCAACCATATATTCTTCGTCAGTAAGGTTCTTCATGTGCAGGCCAACACTCCAGTCTGTGTCATCATCATACCAAGTGATACTAGCATTCAAAAGACCGTAGCCGTCTTGGGTTAATAGGCTGTTCTCTTCAAACAACACGTAATCATCGCGGTAGGAGTAACTTGCATTAACAATAAAATCGCCCATTGATGATTCAATAGTGTAATTTGCGCCTAGGTTATAGGTAAAGTCTGGCGTATTTGAAATGGTAAAGGTATCAGACTTATCAAATACAGCGCCTGTTTCAGGGTTGGTATCTAATACTTCTTCAAACTCTGAATCGATAAAACCAAAGCTTGCATTAAGCATTAGGTCATCAGTTGCCAGATAGGTAAATTCAGCTTCAATACCTTGACCTGTCGATGATCCAATATTACCTAAACGTTGATTCAACTCAGTTGAGTCCTTACCCGGTAATACAGAAATGTATTGACGATCTTTATGATCAAGTGAGAACAAGGTCACGTTTGCACGCAAGCGGTTGTCTAACCATTCGCTTTTCATACCGATTTCAATTGAATCAACGTTTTCAGGATCGGCCGCTTGCTCTGCGGTGGTTGCACGCGGGTTAAAAGTACCTGATTTAAAGCCTTGTGAGAAACTAGCAAACAATAACATATCGTTATTAGCTTGATACTCAACGCCAATGCGCGGCGTAAATTTAGACCATTCTTCAGAGTCGTCTAACACCACAGGGACTAAATCACCTTCAGGACGAACATAACCATCAACCCAACCAGACTCAGGGTATACGGTATCAAATATTAATCCATTACGAACTTTTGAATCTTTTTTATCCTTGGTATAACGAGCACCCGCCGTTACCGACCATTGCTCATCAATATCATAGGTCGCTTGTGCATATAACGCTTGGCTTTTCGCGTTGCTACAACCACTTACCTCACGCGTTAAACCTGGTGTTTTGAAAGCTGATTGGCCAAGTACATCTAATATCGCGTCAAATACACCACAAGATTTTCCATCATATAAATAAAGACCGCCCACCACTTTATAGTCTTCACCAACATTATTAATTTGTAGCTCGTGAGTGGTTTGCTCATCATCGTAGATCGCAGGAACGTCGAAGATTCGTAGCGGCGTGTTATCAAAATCGATGTTTGTTGGCGAGTAGCTTTCACGTGATGAATACACATATTTCAATGTCGTGTTGTCATCGACATCGTATTTAGCCGTAAAGCTAATACCATCAAGCTCAACCTTGTTGTTAGTTGGCATACTCGTATAGGAATCATAAACACTATCTGGTACTGGCGCATCGGTTAACAGACTTGGTAGTAAACGATATCCACCTTTTGCGTTAGATTTGTCTTCTGTTTTGTCCCAATCTAATTTCAGTAATAGATCTTCAGTTGCGTGATATTCAAGTGTGATACGGGCAGCCATCACTTCTTTGTTGTAGTTATCAGCATCTTGGTTATCCAGTGCTGACAACAAAAACTCACCGTAGCCATTACGGTTAAGACTAGCGACACCAAAACCAACATATAATTTATCTTCAATAAGCGGAACTTGCCCCGTCAGTTTTAGATCAGCCTGACCATAACTTCCTACTGTACCTTGTACGCTAAATTCAGCATCGCCAGACATCTCTTTCGTGACGTATTTAATCGCACCACCAATGGTGTTTTTTCCATACAGTGTGCCTTGTGGACCACGTAACACTTCAACGCGCTCAATATCGAGTAAATCTAATACAGCGCCCTGTGGACGTGCCATATACACATCATCGATGTAAATACCAACACCCGCTTCATAACCCCATAGTGGATCTTGCTGACCTACACCACGGATAAACGCGGTGATCGTCGAGTTAGTACCACGACTGCGTTGTAGTGTTGTATTTGGCGAAAATTGCTGAACTTCGGTGATCACTTCAATGCCGCGCTCAGCTAAGTCCGTTGCACTAATCGATGTAATAGCCACTGGTACTTCTTGCAGGCTTTCAACGGTTTTACGTGCGGTGACTTCAATACGCTCTAGTGCGCCGTCTTTCGCTTTTTTATCATCTTCAGCTGCCATTAGCGGTTGAGTAACCAACGCGCTACTCACTGCCAGCGCTAGCGTACTAAGCTTTGCATACTTCATTTTCATGATCTTTCCCCATAGTTCTTATATTATTTTTATAACTAAGCTAAAGATGTAATTCGTTAACTTAGCGTTGTTATTTGAATTAATTTAATTGCCAAAAATCGACAATATCTTTCGCTGCGCTAAGTTGTGCTTTAGGTAAAAACGGTGCTACTTCACCACCATTTTCAACGTCAGGATTAACGCTTAAGCCGTGATCCATACCGGAAATGGTCACTAATTTGATCTGTGATCTTTTATTGCTGTCAGACCATTGCATAACATCTGAGTCATTCTCCTTAGACATAGAAAATGACTTTAGCGCCGCGAGCTGTGCCCATTGCTGCGCGAGTTTTGCTGAGTTGTCTGCATTGACCACATTGTCACTATCGCCAGTGATGACATACAGTGGCGGCCATTGTGAGGTTTTCGGCGATGTCTTACGGGCTAATGCCGCTAGCTCATCCGCCGTTTGAGAAGGTCCTGTGCGCATACAAGAAATGGCTTTTATCAAACTGTCGGCACAGGGATAAGGCAAACCAGCAATAACGGCTCCGCCATCAAACATCTCAGGATAGTTAACCAGTATGCTACTGGCCATCGCGCCACCCGCTGATAACCCAGCGATATAGACTTTGTCTGCCTCTAGCGTTTTTTTAGTGCGCAAAATCATATTCTTAAGTGATAACGTTTCTCCTTTATCACGGTCAGTATCTGGCGCTGAAAACCAATTAAAACACTGCTTGATATTATTAGCCTTGCTCTGTTGCGGTAACAACAAAGCAAAATTGTGAGCCTTGGCTTGTGCTAAGAATCCACTTTGCTTTGCAAGCACCTTGGCATCTTGAACACAGCCATGCAGCAATACGACCAAGGTTTTAGCTGAACTCGATGGCTTAAAATAACTCGCGGTTAATTCGCCCGGGTTATCACCAAATTGAGAGAGCGATGAAAACTGAGTCGACTTAGCCTCGGTTGCAGTCGCAAAATTGGCCATCGACAATAAGCCAAGTGCGACTGCCGCTGCGCTAATGAGAGATTTATTATTGGGCATATTAGATTGCCTACTTTATATTCGATGGTGTTAGGATGGCTTAAACATGAAGCGAGTTGAATGGTACTTTAGATCCAATACTGATAACTTAATATATATATTAGCTATTTTTTAAAGGCCTTATTTTTCATAAAGGAGAATAAAACCAGCTCATTTTCTTTGCAAAATTCAACATTATTGGTGTGAATTTACGAGTTCATCTTCACTATGAGGTAAAAGTAAAGAACTTAATATCAATTTGGATGGCTCGGGCGATAAGATTTTAGCCGTCCAAATCAGCAATGTGGTTAGATCCGAATTTTATAGACACGATATGTCGTTATTCATTCAAGCCTTTCCGAAATCTCTTGTTTTAAGTAATCCAAAAATTCTCTCGTTTTAGCTTGGCGTGTACTAATGTCACTTCTCAATAACGCCACGATATTTGCATCTGGAAGAGTATAATTAGGTAGAAGTTGAACTAGTCGTCCTTGAGCTAATTCAGTCTTAATATCCCACTCTGAACGCAAAATTAATCCCAAGTCACTTAATGCCCATTTTTTAACAACTCCGCCTTCATTACTTGATAGTTTAGGAGTGATACGTATCGACTCTTCAATCCCATTTTTACGAAAACGCCAAAGAGTTACATCTTCAGAGTTCTCTTTTAATGCAATGCAATCATGTTCACGTATTTGCTTTGGCGTTTGGGGAGCTCCATTCAATTCAAGATATTTCGACGAAGCACAAATAAACCTTTTATTAGAAGCAAGCTTTACAAGTTTTAGAGATGAGTCTCGCAATTCGCCAATATAAATAATCATGTCCCATTTATGACACTCATTCCAATTAGGTTTATCGGATAGCTCTAATTCGATCTTAAGTTGAGGATGAATCTTATTAAAATTACCAACAATATCAGCAATATGAGCAGTGCCAAAACCAAGCGGTGCCAATACTTTCAAGGTTCCTTTTATTTCTGTTTTATTTTCAGTAAACAACCCTTCTAGATGTTCAATACTTGAGACTATCTTTTCCACCTGACTATGAAAGAGTTCTCCTTCCTCGGTCAGTTCAATTCCCTTTGGTCCTCGATTTATTAATTTTGTTTCCATTTTATTTTCAAGTTGTCTTATTCTTTGTGTAATCGACGAGGGTGTCACATTAAGCAGTCTAGATGCGGCAACCATGGATTTCTGCTCTACAACGACATAAAAGACACGTAAGTCAGCGCTATTAACCATTAACTTTTCCTTAATTACAACTTACCAAATAGTTAATTTTATCTTAACTAAAAATACAAGATAATAATTGTGTTTATTAAATAATTTTTCCTATTAGGAGGCACCTTGTCAATATTAAATCAAATAGATACACCTTATTTATTGCTAGAGAAAGAAAAGTTTTTATCTAATATAAAGAGAGTCCAAAAAATCATTTCGGATCAAAACGGTATTTTAAGGCTTCATTTGAAAACCATAAAGTCACTTGATGCTGCAAATTACTTATTAAGCTCCAAAAACTCTCCTGTAACAGTCTCAAATCTACGTGAGGCCGAAGTATTTGCAGATGCTGGATACAAAGACATTATTTATGCGGTCGGCATTAGCGAAAATAAGTTACCTAGAGTCTTAGCGCTTAGGAAACGAAACGTGGATATAGCTATTCTACTCGATAGCGTTGAGCAAGCGAAAAGCGTGAGTTATTTTTGTAAGATGAAAAAGTGTCATATTCCCGTTTATATTGAAATAGATTGTGACGGTCATAGAGCAGGTATCAACCCTCAAGATCCTGAGTTAATTATAATTTCAAATATTATTGGGCAAAGCCCTGCCACTATAGAAGGCGTTCTAGTTCATGCCGGTGAGTCTTATAACTGTTCAACGGAAAATGAACTAGTGCAATGCGCGGACAATGAAAGAAAAGTGGCTTTAACAGCCGCTAATATTTTGCGTGACAATGGTTTTGAGTGCCCTAAAGTTAGTATAGGCTCAACGCCAACGGCTTTATACCACTCCAATTTAGAAGGAATCACTGATGTAAGAGCCGGAGTGTTTCCCTTTTTTGACCTAGTTATGGCAGGAATTGGCGCGTGTAACGTTGAAAATATTGCATTAAGTGTCGTAACGACCGTTATAGGATTAAATCGAGAAAAAAACTTGATATTTATCGACGCAGGTTGGATGGCCCTATCACGAGACAGAGGAACACAAGAGCAAGCTGTAGATTGTGGTTATGGCTTAGTATGTAATAGGCATGGTGAACTAATATCTAACTTAAAAGTAAAATCAGTGAACCAAGAGCACGGTATTATCGAAGCTTTAGATGAAGAAAGCATTCAACATATAAAAATAGGAATGCCCCTTAGAATCCTACCAAATCACGCTTGTTCGACTGCAGCAATGCATTCTGGATATCACGTGCAAAGCAACCACAACAGTAATTTAGAATTCTGGCCTAGAATTCAAGGGTGGTAGCTATGAAATATTTAAGTGAAAAACAAACTAGTGAATTGATTACGCACAAACTCGCTTACAACGCAGTTGCTGATGCTTTCATTGCAATATCTCAAACAGCAAAAGTTTTCCCTGTTGTTATTGCTGAGGGCTCACAGAACAATTCAATATTTTCTGTGAAGTCAGCTCATGCAGAAAATTTAAATGGATGGAAAGTGGGAAGTTATTGGCCACAAAATAGTGAGAAAGGAATACCGTGTCATGGCACTACGATTTTTCTACTAAATGAAGACACTGGTTTTTTAGATGCTGTCATAGAAGCTAGCTTGGTAAATGCTTATCGTACCGCAGCAGCAGATGCGATTGCAGTTGATTTACTGGCAAGAAAGGATTCAGAAACCTTAACCATCTTTGGAACTGGTCACCAAGCATTTTATGAATGTATTGCAATCAGTAAAGTTAGAGCCCTTACTAAAATTAATGTGGTTGGAAGAAATATAATTAAGGCTCAAAATTTAGTACAAAGGCTAACAGACTATGGATTACCTGCTCAAATGGAAGAAGCTAAAGCAGCTTGTGAGCAGGCCGAAATCATAGTTACTGCCACTACCGCGACTTCTCCTTTATTTGAGCACTCATGGATATCAGAAGGAACTCATATTTCAGCGATGGGAGCAGATTCCAAAGGTAAGCAAGAGCTTCCTGTTGAACTATATCCCAATGCAAAATTGTTTTGTGACTATAAGGCCCAAGCAATTACCATCGGAGAGTTCCAACACGTTGATGATTTCTACAAAGCCAACATACATATGATCGGAGATGTTCTCACAAAGAAAATCTCAGGACAATTGTCTAAAAAAGAAATAACTATTTTTGATAGCTCTGGTATTGCGGTACAAGATTTGTTTATTGGAAAGTACCTATTAGAACTATCGACCTAAAAACAATTATTACTTAGTAACATTTTTTATTTGAACATTTTTTATTTGAACATTTTAGAGATAGACCGAAACATGAAAATATTCTGTACTTTAGTATTAGTTTCCGCATTATTATTATCATCATGCAGTGATAGCGTAAAAACCAGAACTGACAATGCACCGTTAACGCAAAGTGAAATGACAGCAGAGCAGTTTAACTTAATTTCGCCAATTACCAATGAGCTAATTAAAGAATACGGCTTAGACCCCAATTACCATCACAAAGTAATTACTGTATGGGGGATACCTGTAATTGGCCCTAAGGGTTTAGATGACACCCTATTGAGAAATGCAGCTGAAATAGTCGCATATCAATTAAGCGACTCGGTATTAAATTCAGAAATATCAGTGGAAATTAGAAATAAACTCTATCAGCGTTTTTTTTCCGTTGTCATTTTTCCTGAAACGGGACAACAATCCGGTTCAGAATCAGTTCCAGGATTTACTCACCTATCTAGTGGACCAGGCTATTCGGCTACAAAAGACAAACCAACGATGGTTGCCACTGAAACTTCGGTAGATTATCCCACTCCGTCTGATAAAAATTACTATAGTACCGAAGAATACGGCCATTCAGCCGGAAATTCCCTAATTCATGAGTTAACCCATTCAATTCACTTATTGGCGCTCAGGGACGTTTTTCCAAGTTTTGATAAAGAGCTGAAAAGTGCATACAAAAATATGCGAAGCAACAGGCTTTGGTCGGATTCAGGTATTCAATACGTTGTTAATGATGGCATGGGATACATTGCACAAAATGAAGTAGAATACCTAGCCGTTGGCTCCGAGTTATGGAATAACGTTAGAAGTATAGAAGCAAAAATAACACGTGAAAAAGATATATCTTTGCACCAACACCTAAAGCAAAATGATCCTCAGTTATACAAAATATTAAGCCAGTTCTATAATTCTAAGAACCTGATAAATCCGTCAGTAAGCATATACAAACCTAGCTACATATATACTTGCCCAATAAATTACACAGATTTGAATACAAACCATGCAGTTAGTAGCACAAATGGATCTTACAACGATGGTGATTTCACATATACACTATTCATTGATGGAAATGATTTTTCTTTTTCACTCCTAAGTAACCCACAGAAGAGAGAGAGAAAAAACAGAGAGTTTTTGTCAATTACTCATGTTCCTGGTGAATACACAGCAAAGGATGTTATTAACTTAAACCTATCATTGCCACATCCAGAGAAAAGTAGCTCATTTTATTTTGGCGATAATTATAGAGTCGAGTTTTATTTCAATGATACTTATTTAACGGAATGTTCAACTAATCGCACAGATATCGTTAATCACTCACTGACAGAGCACTAACCCTAGCTTATTTTTCATACTATGGTGCTAGAGTGAAATCATTCTAGCCCAATATAGAGTAAATGTTTTTATAGGATTCTAGAATATGACAAATAGCCAAATATCAATTTCCTCTTCAATCAATTTTCAATTAAAAAGCAAAACTAAAATATCTGAAAAAAGCACAGAAGTAACAGCCAGTAATAAAGATAGCGAGATCTCTCCATCGTTGAAAATAGAAATTTCTAATGAAGGAAAAGCAAAAAGCTTAAAAAAAAATCAAGATTCAGAGCCCTCATTACCTGAAAGTATTCAAAAGATTCGTCGACTAATAAAATCAATTAAAAAGCAAATAGAGCAAACAAAAGAAGAAATCGAAAAATTGAAAAACACTAATTTGAATGCCGAAGCAAAAGAAGAGCATATGAAGAACCTTTTGGAAAGACTCAATAGTCAACAAATGTCGCTTGTTTCTGCATACAACGAGTTAAAAAAAGCACTAAAAGCGCAAAAAATGGATAATACATTAATTCTCGCTTCGACGATTATCAATGATTAATACGGAGACCTCTAACTTTACCTATTAATTTGATTTATCTATACATCTCAACCAATTGCCCTATAAAAGACTGCGCTGCCACAGATAGTGGTTTTCGATGCTGGGTGACAATGCCAACATGGCGTGTAATCGCTGGCGATTCGAGTGCTAAACACTGTGCCCCTAATGCCTCAAATTGTGGCGCGCATAATGAGGGAACCGCGCTTACGCCCAGTCCACTTGCCACCATTTGGCCGATGGTAGCTAACTGGTTGGCTTCAAATTCAACCTCAAACGCTAATTCGTTCTGGACTAATAATGCCTCGATTTGTGCCCGAATATTTGACGGATTTTGCAGTGCTATAAATGGTGAGGAAAGTAGCTGTTGCCATGTAATCGCTTGCGTTGTCACCTCGTAATATTGAGAAACCGCCGCCACAAACTTATCTTCAAACAGCGGAATAAAATCCAACTGTGGAGAGTCTGGCACTTCAAATACCAAGGCTAGCTCTACTTGACCGTCACACACCATTTGCACCGCATTTTCTGCGATAACGTCATGTAATTTAATTTTGACCTGAGGGTAACTTTCACGAAATTTTTTTAAATAACTAGGGACAAGTGAACTTGCAAAAGATGGCATCGCGGCAATCGACAAGATGCCATGCTCTAGCGCAAAGGATTGCGATAGGTCATCGAACGCATCGTTCCATTCCTGCAATAATCGCTTCGCCGTTGGCAAAAACAACTCGCCTTCAGGCGTTAACACAACAGCGCGTGTCGTGCGCGACAGTAAAGCGCCACCAACTTCTTGTTCAAGGTTTTTTATTGCAATACTCAGCGCGGGCTGTGAAATATGTAAAATTTCACACGCCGCCATAAAGCTTTCTTGCTGCGCCACAACAACAAAGGCCTTTATTTGTTTTAGGGTTATGTTCATTCCACACCTTTTATTTGTTTTTTTTATAAATCAATGAAAACAATAAATTTGATTAATAAACAAACTTATCACAAGCTTGTATTCAACGATAGGAACAATCAGTGGGGAATATAAAATGGCAGGTTTCAATAAAGTAGTGACCGATTACAGTGAAATATTGTACGGACTCGAAGATGGCATGACTGTCGTCGCGGGCGGCTTTGGTTTATGTGGAATTCCCCAAGGACTGATTGACGAAATTAAACGTAAAGGTACTCGTGATCTCACCGTTGTTTCAAATAATTGTGGCACCACAGAACACGGCCTAGGTGTATTGCTAGTTAATCGTCAAATCAAAAAAATGATCGCTTCTTATGTTGGTGAAAACGCTAACTTTGAAGCGCAGATGATGAGTGGCGAGCTTGAAGTTGAGCTAACACCTCAAGGTACCCTAGCTGAAAAAATGCGCGCGGGCGGCGCTGGCATCCCAGCATTCTTCACAGCGACAGGCTATGGCACTGCGGTAGCCGATGGCAAAGAAGTTCGTGAGTTTAATGGCCGTCAATACATCATGGAAGAATCAATTACGGGGGATTTTTCTATCGTAAAAGCGTGGAAAGCCGATACTTTTGGCAACCTTGTGTTTCGAAAAACGGCTCGTAACTTCAACCCACTAGCGGCGATGGCAGGAAAGATTACCGTCGTCGAAGTGGAAGAAATTGTACAGCCCGGAGAGCTCGATCCTGATGAAATTCATACACCGGGTATCTATGTCAATCGCGTTATTTTAGGCAATAGCGAAAAATTGATTGAACAACGCACCGTTGCAACGAAATAGGAGAATACAATGGCACTTTCAAGAGAACAATTGGCAATGCGCGTTGCACAAGAATTACAAGACGGTTATTACGTCAACCTTGGCATTGGTATCCCGACATTAGTCGCCAACTATGTCCCTGATAATATGGATGTGATGTTTCAGTCTGAAAATGGCTTGTTAGGCATGGGCGAATTTCCTCAGGAGTCACAAGTAGACGCCGACCTAATTAACGCTGGCAAGCAAACCGTCACAACGGTTACTGGCGCGAGTATTTTTGATTCTGCTGAATCATTTGCAATGATCCGTGGCGGCCATGTTGATTTAACGGTGTTAGGTGCATTTGAAGTCGATACTCAAGGCAATATAGCGTCCTACATGATTCCGGGAAAGCTTATTAAAGGTATGGGCGGCGCAATGGATTTAGTAGCGGGCGCCGACAATATCATCGTCACCATGACTCATGCGTCAAAAGCGGGGGTTTCAAAACTGCTCAACACCTGTAGTTTGCCACTCACTGGTAAAGGCTGTATCAAAAAGGTATTAACCGATCTCGCTCTTATTGAAATTAAAGACGGTCAATTCCATTTACTTGAACGAGCACCCGGTGTCACTGTTAATGAAATTAAAGCCCTCACAGAAGGAGAGCTAGTCGCCAACGGTGACATCCCTGAAATGCAATTTTAAATCTATCGTAACTTTTTGGTTGTTTGCCATTGATATCCCCTATCAATGGCCTTTTTTATCCCGAATTAGCGCTGCCTTACGAAGTGTTGTTGACTCATCCCTACTTTGTCACAATGGCTTGCAATGCATTTAAACATGAGTGATTCATCTAAAGTGCCAAACAATGGAATACCACCTCCGAGCACAATAGGAATAGTCGTAATAATCATCTCATCGATTAAGTCTTGTGCTAAAAAGTGTTGGATAGTGATACCGCCATCGATGTATAAATTTTCAAAGCCTTGTGTTTTAAGCTGCACGACAATCTCATTCAATTCACCAGTTATCAAACTAACCTTTTCTTGAAGTTCAAATGGAATTTCTGATAATGAATTACTCAATACAAACACCGGCTTTCGATATGGCCAATCCATATCAAAGCTCGCGACTAATTCATACGTATTACGTCCCATAACCAGCGCATCGACGTTTTCCATATGCTGCTCAAACTCCATATATAGATCATCAGCTACTGGTAGCGTATGCAACCAATCGATTCCATTGTTTTTGTCGGCAATGTAGCCATCTAAACTGGTGGCAATAAACACAATATTTGACATAGAATTCTCTTTTATAATGAATTAAAAAAAGTTATTCTACACTGCAGAATAACTTTGTAAATAGGCGATATATATTATGGATACACCAAAGATAAAAAAGCGTGGCCGGCCAATAAAAGCGACACTAAATCAGCAGAAAATCATTGAGATGGCCAAGGTAATGATGCGCAACGACAGCAAAATACCAAGTATTCGAAAATTATCATCGGCACTAGATGTCGATGCAATGGCGATTTATTACTACTTTAGCAATAAAGATAAACTACTTGAGGCGCTCACAACCTCTTTAATTACCGAGATCTATGAGCCAAAGGCTGCTATTGATTGGCAAGAAGAATTAATCATATTGGCCAGTAGCTATTTACATGTATTGCGAGATTACGATGGGTTACTGCAAACATTGCTAACGATGAAGTCAGACAGCCCCGCTCATGTATTTTATCAACGATTTCAACTGATCGTTAAGCCACTTAATTTAAGTATCGAGCAACAAAAATCCATGTTGGACTTAGTGGCAGATTACTTACATGGATTCTCATTAGCACTAAGTTGCGATGGTTCAAATACCCTGAAAATAGAAGATATCAGACCGCCACTGACGTTTCTGTTTAATAGCATTGGTAAAATAAACTAGCGACATAAAAAAGCCGAATTGACAGGCAGACAATTCGGCGTAAACGGCACCACTAAATAGATAAATTATTTGATAGCAGATAAGCCAGCAATTGCTTGCTCCACAAACTGTTTTGATTGTTCCCACACACGAGTTTGCCATTCATCGCTTTGTGTCATAAAGGCATCACGCACGGTTTGAATAATTCGTTTACGCTCAATGTCATCACAGTCTGGATTCGCTTGAAGCCAGCTATCATTGATTAGAGAAACAAGCACGTGGTCAATGTCTTGCGTGCCAAACTCAAGAGCGATAGCAATATTGTCGATATTAAAGTTATCGAGATGCGAGGCAAGATGACCTGAAATAGGTTTACTGGTACTGCCTGCTTGACCGGGAATTTTTACGATATCTCTTCCAAACCAGTCGATAACATAGTCTTTCACTGTGTCTTGATTAGCACCAAGGTACATGAGTTCACAATCCCCGTTTTCGCCAAGTCCGGTATGGATATCAATGTGCACGACAGAATCAAATTCAGACGCTAGTTCGTGACAAACCTTATCCCATAAATTACGTGTCCATTGAGGGCTTTCTCCCCCATAAAATATCCCTTGAGGGTAATGATATTGGCCGCCAGTTAACACCGTTTGCAATTGAGCCACACCGCGATCATTACGGTATTGATACACACTTTCAAACACTTCGCTTAAATGAGCACCCTGCCACTCTCGTGGAAAGACCGTTTCGTTGAATTCTTTGATGTCGGTATCAAGTGCGATGGATTGAGAAAAGTCGATGAAATTTCGGTTCATGTCGATGTTATTTTCATTAACGCGCTTTGAAAATGAAAAGCCATAAGGGTTAAACGCATGAATCAAGATAACGGAGATATTCGATGGCAAATTTTCAAGTAATGCTTGCTCCAACAGTTGATGCTGCACAGCTGAACCACAATAGCCTTCCACACCATGAAGGCCTGAAGAAATCACCATACATTTCTTGTTGCCGGATTGACCTTTTCGAGCAATGTCACAATATAATAATTCGTCATCAATGCCTCGATATCCTTCTAACAGGTTATTTTCGATGGCATAGCCTTTTACCTGTGCCGCTGTTAAAAAAGCAGTGCGGGCGCGCTGATAAGATGGTGATAATTCAATCATAATGTTACAACCCCTCGTTGGTTTAATACCTAGAGCTCATGGCAAGCGGCATTAAGTTTCGATAGTATTTTTAGCAATGATTTTTTCTCAGTTTTGGTAATAGCACTGTCAAAAAAATCATTGTATTTACTTAGTATTTTCGACACTTCAGCGCCAACCTCTTCACCAACACTCGTTAAGCTAATGAGCTTGCGGCGTTTGTCTGACGTGTCTTGAGTTAACACTATTAAGTTTTTAGCACTCAATGAATTGATATTGCGCGTCACTAGCGCCTTATCCATCCCTAATGCCTCGATGAAGTCTGATGGTGAAGCCGCTTTACCAAAATAAATACAAACCAACACCCTAAGTTCGCCTTGTGACAATGGCTTGCCATCAACTAACGCCATCTCAATATCTTTACGTCCAGAGCGATACATCATCAGTTCTGTGTAGAGAATATTAAAAGGGATATAGGTATCTAAATTAAAAGAACCATCACCGTATGTTTTCTTACTCATATCTTCACCCTGTCTCTTATACACATCTCCGAGCCCACGAGACTAGGCATGATCTC
>CAJXRU010000098.1 GCA_913060565.1 uncultured Gammaproteobacteria bacterium
GCGTTAAGCAGTAAATATTTTCTCTATATATTATTTAATTTATCCGAATACACTTATTTAACAAATATTTCTCTGAACGATTATGATTTAGATCTTCTTAGCGCTGAAGAAAAATCTGTAGTAGAACAATTCATCTATAAAATTAATTTTAAAAACTTAAGAAATATTACTTGTTTTTATGACGCTAAACATTTTATCGATAGTAAAGAAGGTGACTGGTTAGAGAACAACGATAAAAATAATCTGCAAAACGTTGCTAACTCTTATATTACGTTAGAGAAAGATATCATTATGTATAATGAGTTAAAATCAGTTTTAGAATCTATTGTTCGAGAAATAAAAATCAACGAAAAACCGGCTAATATTTCTAACGAAAACTGGGACTATTTAAAAGGTCTAGAATCAAAAATTTCAGAATTGTCCATAAGAAACATTGAAGAAAGGCATAAGATTGCACAAGAAAAAGATGAATTAACGAATATGAAATCAAGAATAACAAAGCAACTATCGATAATTAGTAATACTCTTCGTGAACCTAAAACCATTTTTGAAATAGAAGATTATGATAATCCGTTTTCTGAAGGTAATTATAAGAACTTAAAAAAAGTAGCTGAATTAATTGAGCAAGACAGCAAGTCATAAGAAACTAGGTGTTAATGAATCTTCAAATAATTTTGTGTAAGGTTTATTTAATTACAAACCTTACAATGATTGAATTAAGAATCAATCGAGTTAAGTTCACGCTCTGCTAATGCCATATCTAATGTGGCCTTTAGCAGCTTGTACAAACGAATTGACGCATCGATTTCTTCTTTGCGGTTAGTTAAACTCTCAATATTTAGGCCTAATGGAATATTAAGCGGCATCACGGCTTCAATAATCTGGTTTAAATTATTGCGACACACTTTAATCGACTCTGCTAACGGATTAGAAGACTCTAAAATGCGCCAGCGCGTTGATTCAGGAATAGATATACCTAACCAATTCATAAAATCCATGGTCGACTCACTGCCACAAGGGGTAAAGGTCAATACCATACGCTTAGGGCGAATATTCTGCGCGCGGCATTCACGCGCATAGCTTGATAACATATCAATAGTGGCAGGGGCGTCATAAACCGCTTGTGAAATAAAATACTCACAGCCTTGCTTATCTTTCTCGATTAAGCGTAGGTGTTCATCACCTTTTTTAGCGTGACGCTCAGCAATCGTAACTCCGCCGACGTAATAGTTATGGCGATGCTCAAGCTGAGCTTGATAAGCAGCGTTAAGTGATAGCTTTTGCTGCCCTTTAGAAGAAGGACTACCCACCAGCACAATGTCGCGTACACCGTATAATTGCCAGCTATTATCTAACCATTGATTAAACTCAGACTCATCGCGTGAGGCGACGCTTTTATAGGTAATTACAGGCTTTTTGGTTTTATAGCCAAGTATTTGCGAGTAATGGCACGGTTCAAAGGTTTTATTAAACGGGAAAGGGCGCGTTACATCAGTACGGCTGCTTTCGTCTTGAATGTCATAAACAATAAGTCCATCAAAGTCGATTTTATCTAAGCGCGCAACCAGCTTATTAGCAACTTCTTCTACTTTTTCTAATGGCACACCATCACGCGGTGGCGTGGTGCCAATAAAGTAAACGCCAAATTTAGCGTCTTCAGATTTTGCTCGTAAAACAGAGTCCATTACATCAATACCTTTGGTTAATCATTGAGTGGCTGAGCCAGTGAACTCACTATAAAGCGAAAACGTCTAGGTGTCTAGCCATCTAAACGTCTTATTTTAGATTTCTAACAGAAGCGATATATCATCAGAATATATGTTAGCTAAAGTTGATCACTAACACCGTCTGTTAATCCGGTTTGATTGGCAGGCCGTGATCTTGTTTAACTTCTTCAATCACCACATAGGTATGGTTTTTAGCGACACCGGGAATATCTACAATCATCCCTAACACTTGCCGATAAGCCTCCATGTCTGCAATTCTGATTTTCACGAGATAATCAAAGCCACCAGCTACCATATGGCATTCGCACACTTCGTTAATGCTTAACACAGACTTTGCAAAGCTATCGAACAGCTCACTGGTGGTGCGATCCAAAGTGATCTGAATAAAGGCTGACATACCAAATTTTAATTTAGACGCGTTGAGCTTTGCGCCATAACGCTCAATATAGCCTTCATTCTCAAGACGCTTAACGCGATCAAGACAAGGGCTGGCGCTTAAACCGACTTCATTCGCAAGGTTTACGTTGCTAATTCTGCCATTAGTTTGTAATGCGGCGAGGATCTTAAGATCGATGCGATCAAGCGGCTTGTTTTTAGGCAATGAACTCATATTCAGAATAATCTACTGTTTGGGGACTGTAATACCCCACAATTTACGGTAAAACAGCGAAATTAACCAGCACATTCTGCTGAGACTTCTCTAAAATCGTTCCACTATTTAAACTAACGCTTATTCTGAAATTCGTTAATAATAATAATTCAAACGAATAAGCCATCTGCTGGAGACAATAATGCTTTTTACACAATCATTAACTGCCACCAATCCAATTCGTCAAACGATTCGCGATCATTATCGTTGTGATGAAAACACTATTCTTAACCATTTACTGCCATTAGCAAAGATTGATATCGATGCGAAAAGCCGTGCGTGGGAACATGCTCGTCAAATGGTTGTGAACATTCGTAAAGACCAAGTAGGTAAAGGTGGTGTTGACGCATTACTTAACGAGTTTGCCTTATCGACAGAAGAAGGCGTGGTATTGATGTGTTTGGCAGAAGCCTTATTGCGTGTGCCAGATAAAGTAACAGCAGATAACCTAATTCGTGACAAGTTAGCGAATGGCGATTGGAGCGCACACATCGGCAACAGCGACTCTATCTTCGTTAACGCCTCTTCATGGGGTCTACTCATGACAGGCAAGTTAGTGAATTACACTGACAATGACAAGAAACAGCAATTTAACGTGCTAAAACGCACCGTTGGTCGTCTTGGCGAGCCAGTGATCCGAAAAGCTGTGCGTTACGCCATGAAAATCATGGGTACACAGTTTGTTATGGGTCGTAACATCGGTGAAGCCGTTGAGCGTG
This sequence comes from uncultured Gammaproteobacteria bacterium, assembly GCA_913060565.1. Taxonomy (GTDB): domain Bacteria; phylum Pseudomonadota; class Gammaproteobacteria; order Enterobacterales; family Psychrobiaceae; genus Psychrobium. The sequence continues at coordinate 3,096 of CAJXRU010000098.1, forward strand.
CTGTTGAACAAGAAGCAAAAGGCTACACCTATTCTTACGACATGTTAGGCGAGGGCGCTCGCACCATGCCTGATGCTAATCGTTACTTTGATGCCTACGTTGGCGCTATTCACGCCATTGGTAAAGCAGCTAACGGCCGCGGTCCACAACTTAGTCCTGGCATTTCAATTAAGTTGTCTGCTATTCACCCTCGCTATGAGTTTTCACATCGCCAGCGCGTGATGGAAGAATTAATTCCACGCTTAAAAGAGCTAGCGCTACTTGCTAAGAGCTACAACATTGGCTTTACCGTTGATGCTGAAGAAGCTGATCGTTTAGATATCTCAATGGATATCATCGAAGCGGTATTCCTAGATAAAGACTTAGATGGCTGGGATGGTTTTGGTATCGCAGTTCAAGCGTATCAAAAGCGCGCGATTTTCGTTATCGATTGGGTGCGTGAAATGACCCAAAGCGCTGGCCGTCAAATGATGGTACGTCTTGTAAAAGGTGCTTACTGGGATAGCGAAGTTAAAATTTCTCAAGTGGAATGTTTAGAAGACTTCCCAGTATTTTCTCGTAAGCCATCAACCGATGTTTCTTACCAAGCGTGTGCCAAAAAGCTTCTTAGCTACCGCGACTCTATCTACCCACAGTTTGCAACGCACAACGCTTACACCGTCGCCACCATTTTAGAAATGACTGACGGTGATAAGACTGGATTTGAATTCCAACGCTTACACGGCATGGGCGAGTCTTTGTATGACCAAGTTGTTCAAGGTGAAAAAGTAGCGTGTCGTGTTTACGCACCTGTTGGCGCACATGAAGATTTACTGGCTTACCTAGTTCGTCGTTTATTAGAAAACGGCGCTAACAGCTCATTTGTAAACAACATCGTTGATGAAGACATTCCAGTTGAATCACTACTTGCCGATCCTGTTGAAACGGTGAGCGCGTGGGTTGATAAATACAATCCGCAAATCGCTATGCCAATTGATCTTTATGGCGCTGAGCGTAAAAACTCTAAAGGCATCGACTTAACTGATGTTGATGATGTAACAGCCATGAAAACCAATTTAGATAACTGGTTTGCTAAACATCAAATCGACGCTGAGGATGTGCCAGCAGGTTCACAACCAGTAACAAACCCAGCTAATCACAGCGAAATCATTGGTTACATCACGCACGTTGATGAAGCTGGCATGGGCGAGCTTGTAGCCAATGCACAAACCGCTTTTGAAACATGGTCACAAACAGACGTTAACGTTCGCGCTGATGTACTGCGTAAAACCGCTGACTTACTGGAAGAAAACCAAGACGAGCTTATCGCTTTATGTATTAAAGAAGCGGGTAAAATTCCAGTCGATGGCGTAGCAGAAGTTCGCGAAGCCGTTGATTTTTGTCGTTACTACGCAGCCCGCGCTGAAGAATTAATGAGTGATGAACGATTAGCATCACGCGGCGTTGTACTGGCAATCAGCCCATGGAACTTCCCACTAGCCATCTTCCTTGGTCAAGTAGCAGCCGCCGTTGTTGTTGGTAATACTGTTGTTGCAAAACCAGCAGAGCAAACAAGCTTAGTTGCACTGCGCGCCATTGAATTAATGGAACAAGCTGGCTTGCCAAAAGATGTTGTATTGCCAGTCATTGCTCGCGGTAGTAAAGTGGGCCAAGTGATCGTGCCTGATCACCGCATTAAAGCCGTTATGTTTACTGGTTCAACAGAAACCGGTACTCGCATCGCTCAAGACCTTGCCGCACGTGGCGGCGAGCCCGTACCACTGATTGCAGAAACGGGTGGTCAAAACTGTATGATCGTTGATTCAACGGCCTTGCCTGAGCAAGTAGTTGATGATGTTATCGCATCAGGTTTCCAATCAGCTGGTCAACGTTGTAGCGCGCTTCGCGTGTTATTCGTGCAAGAAGATATTGCCGATAAAGTTATCACCATGATCACTGGCGCCATGAAAGAGCTACACGTAGAAGATCCACAATTTCTATCAAGCGATGTTGGTCCAGTTATCGATGACAAAGCCTTTAGCGCATTACATAGCCATGTTGATTACCTAAGCACGCATCCAAAAGCTAAATTACATTACACCTGTGAACTACCAAACATGGGTGAGACAGGTAACTTCTTCTTCGCACCGCGTCTTTATGAAGTTGAAGATTTAAGCGTGCTAACCAAAGAAGTATTTGGCCCTTGTGTTCACGTTATTCGCTTTAAAGGCGACAATGTTCAAAAAGTTATCGACGAAGTCAACAGCACAGGCTTTGGTTTAACCATGGGTATTCACACACGTATCGACCAAAAAGCTAAGTTCTTAGCCTCTCGCTCACGCGCTGGTAACGTGTATGTAAATCGCAACATGATTGGCGCTATCGTTGGTGTTCAACCATTTGGTGGTCGTGGATTATCAGGAACTGGCCCTAAAGCGGGTGGCCCAGCATATCTAACGCGTCTAGTACGTGAATTAGATGCACCGCAAACGCCACGTTTTGATGATACAACCATCACTGCATTAAATGCTGTGTTTGCTAAATCTTCAGGCCCAGCGGTAAACAACATTGTAAATCGCAGTAAAAACGCTGAAAAATCATGGCAACACAGCGACGTTAACACTCGCTTGTCAGTACTACGTCAATTATTGGCGCATGTATCAAATAACAGCGCGTTTTCTGCCACAGAAAACTTTGAAGCAACTATCGCCAAAGCGAGTCGCTTATTGATTGACGCAGAGAAGAAGTTAACCAACCCGACGATTTTACCGGGACCAACAGGGGAGCTTAATGAGCTATATCTAGAGTCTCGCGGCGTATTGGTTCACATCGGCGATGAGCAAACATCATTTGAATTTTGGTTTGTGTCACTCATTGCAGCACTAGCCGCTGGTAATACCGTGATTGCTATCGTTAACGATGACAACAGCACTAAAGCGAATGTTATCAATACAGGTCTTACAAAGATCGGTATTATCGATGGTGTATTCCAAATCGCTAGCCAAGAGCAGCTCGATGCAGTCGTCGCACATGATTTTGTTGCAGGCGCTATTGTTGATAGCAACACCAGCCTAATGCACTTAATTAACGATAAGCTCGCAGCGCGCAGCGGCGCTATCTTACCGTTATTAACAGCATCACATCACGATAACTTGTTCATGCGTATGGTGACTGAAAAAACTGTCAGTACCGACACCACTGCCGCAGGCGGTAATGCATCACTAATGACCATGGAAATTGAAGATTAATTAGCGTTAGTTTTTACTTTTTAAAGTGAGAAAGGAAAGGCCGAAATTGTTTGATTTCGGTTTTTTTTGTTGTATACAATCACCGTTTTTCGTCAATTGTTGCACTTTATTAGCATTACTCAGAGCATAACAACAGTACTTTCCAGATACTTTGATTCAGTGGCTAAGTGACGTAATTTGGGCTATTGTTTTTGGACGTCTAAAAGGTTTGAGTGTCCCATAATTTCCTGCCAATGCAACAGTGACAGGAAGACTACTTGATTTATTTAGAATGAAAAAAGGCGAGACCTTAGCAGATGCGGGTTATACGAATGGCATAATTATCAAAGAAGTTCGTAAAAAAGGATTAGATGATAAAGGGTAAGGTATTAGTTTGAAAAAAAAGATTTGATGAAATATTTGAAAGCTAGATTTGAAATAGTTAATGCATACGGAGAAAAGAGAATTGCCTTAATTAATGACGAGAGGGGTGTGCTTAGATTACTACCTGATTTGGGGGGCGCTCCTCAAAAAAGACAGTTAAATTGTGTGGCGACTATGACTGTACCTTGGTTTTCGCAATTAACGAGTGCAATATTTAAGGAAGATATTGTCGATTCGTTATATTTTTATGGTTCATATTTACACACTCCCGAGTCAGGAATTGTATCTGAGCAAGATGTCGATGACATGGTGAAGTTTTTTGTTCAATGGTTCGAAAAAATGATAATAGATTCGAATGTGGCAGAATATCTAAGAGAACACTTAGACTGTTATACCTCTCTTGAGTTGGATACGTATACTAGCGATGTTCCAATCGGTTCGCAAAGGAGCTTTATTATTGTTAATGCGATAAAAGGGAATGTAGATAAATTATCTCATTACTTACAATCATTCCAGCGAGGAGACACTAAAGGCTTTACCCCTCTGTTTAAAGCTGAACACTTTGAAAGGTCAATTGAGTTATCAAAAAAGTATAAGTCAGGTGAATTAGTTCCACCGATTCAGTTTTCGTAGAAAAATGTGACGAGCCTGGAGAAAATATAGCAGGTAGTAAACGAAAAAGAGGCTGTCACAGATTCTGTGTAACTACCTAATTTAAATATAATCTTCGATACGCTCTTCAAATTCAATAATAAAACGATTCAGTGCCGGTTTCCAGTTTCTAATCGGCATTGTCCATTTCTTCGATGCTTGCGTAATGGCCAAGTACACAACTTTTTTGGCTGAGTCGTCATTTGGAAAGAGCTTGCGGTTCTTGATCGCCTTTCTGATGACGCTATTTAATGACTCGATAGCATTGGTGGTATAAATTGCATTTCTGATGTGTTGTGGGCGAACGGTCAAATATCTGGTTTTGAAATGAAAACTGGTAATGCGCAGCTTACTGGCAATCAGGCTAGTGTGTTTGTAAAAGCGGGTAAAGATCCAGATGGCAATCAGCTTTATAATATTCCTGCTAATGCAACAGTGACTAGTCGGTTGTTGAAAACTTTAAATATGGAAAAAGGCCAGACTTTGGCTGAAGCTGGTTATACGAACGGAATCGTTATAAAGGAAGTCCGCAAGAAAGGATTGAATGATAAAGGTTAAGGTGAAAAATTGAAAAAAAAAGATGTATTGAAGTACATGCAAGCGAAGTTTCCATTTGAACTTTTCGATCGAGAAAAGGACTTTGTAATAATTGATGAAGACAGAGGGAAATTACTTGTTTTAGTTGAATTATCTGGTTCGCCTCAAAAAAGGCAGCTCAATTGCGTTGCTACTATCACTACGCCTTGGTTTTCTAAAATAACTAAGGATATATTCCCTACAGGAATAGTAGATACATTATTTTGTTATGCATCATATCTTTATACTCCAGAATCAGGGGTTGTATCTGAGCAAGATGTTGATGACATGGTAAAGTTTTTTATTAATTGGTTTGAAGAAAAAGTTATAGAGTCAAATATTTTAGAGTGTTTAAGTGAGTTTAATGATAAATATACATCATATGAATTAGAGATTTACACTAGTGAAACTCCTCTTGGTTCGCAAAGAAACTTTATAATTATTAACACCCTCAAAGGCAAGGTAGCGAAACTTACACAATATCATAACGGTTTTTTGGAAGGGGATAGAAAAGGCTTTGCTCCCTTGATTAAGCTTGAGCATTTCGAACGCGCTGTTGAGCTAGCTAAAAAATATGAATCAGGCGAGTTAATATCTCCCATTGAGTTTTAAATATGTGTAGTGGTCAACTAAATTTGGCCACATATTAAGACACAAATAACAAATAAAGGACAGGCTATCTTTTCTTATTGATTGTTGATATTTTAATCGACTCTACTACGCCTTGATAAGTTGAAATAGAGCGTAGTAGGAGCCGACAATGACGAGAGCAAGGCACCAGCTAATTGATTTATCAGCCACTTCTTATTATCACGTAGTTAACCGATGTGTTAGGCGCAGTTTCTTGTGTGGTGATGACCCGTATACCAAGCGCAATTACGACCATAGGCGGCAATGGCTCATTGACCGTATAAAATTACTTTCCGCTATCTTTTCAATTAATATCGCGGCTTATGCGATTATGAGTAATCACTATCACCTAGTGTTGCAAGTCGATAAAGTCCATGCGGATATGTTATCAATGGACGAGGTGATTGAGCGCTGGTATTACTTGTATAACGGTCATCCCATTGTTGACGATTACCTTGCTGACCGAGAAATGAGTGCAGTTAAGCTTAGAAAAGTAGAAGAGTATGCCCAGCTTTGGCGTGAACGTTTATATGATATTTCGTGGTTTATGAAATGTCTTAATGAGCATATTTCCCGAGAAGCCAATAAAGAAGATAATTGCACAGGCAAAATATATTCGCTGCCATCCATGGCGCTCACCCTTCGGGCCAGCTAAGGCTGTTCTAATTTTTTCCTGAAAAATTAGTGGGAAGGCAGGTTTAAGTCTCAAGTATTGCTTGATGAAAAAGCGTTGTTAAGCTGTCTTGCGTATGTGGACTTAAATCCAATCAGAGCTGGCATTGCACAAAGTATTGAAGATAGTGATTTTACGTCGATTCAAGAGCGAATAAAGCAATATAAATCTCATCAGCGTCAGCAGCATAAAGCCAACTATGGCTGCACTGTTTCATCGCAACCGCCATCTTTACTCCCGTTTTCACCTGTTGCCAACACAAACGCTATTCCACTGAGTTACGGAGACTATTTTGAGTTAGTTGATTGAAGTGGTCGGCACACCGCCCCTACAAAGAGTGGGTTTATTGATGAGAGTGCACCTAAGATTCTACAGGTGTTAGAAATCGATACAGATGAGTGGCTTTCAGCTGCCAAGGAGTTTAGACGGCAATACGGGAGTTTTGCTGGCAATGAAGCTCATTTACGAGATTATACTCACCATCACGGTCGAAGTTGGTGTAAAGGCGTCGGCTAATTCTCAGTATTAACTGTTCTTATTATTTTCCGCCTCAGCAATAGAGCTGACGATTTTACTCGTTCAAATTTCACCATTTCATAGTTTTCATGTCCCCAGTTCATTTTTGTTTACTAAATGAGCCCAATTTTTCATTGGTTTTAGTTAGTGCAATTTAATGTTGAACTGATTGTGATTGTGTTAAATCAATGAGATATTTACGCCTGTCCTTTATTTGTTTTAGCTAAATTAGGTAACTTTAGTTATTGCATTTAGGCGTACAAAAAATTATTGACAGATACATAAATACTCTATTAGTCTCTTAGAGACTTTACACTATTTCATAATAAGGAAATTCACATGAAAAGAATTAATTCGCTATTCGCTTTTGTATTTATTTTATTGGCTACTGCATGTAGTTCTTTACCAATTGAAAATGATCTTAAAACAGGACACTTTAGATTAGAAAATTTTGAATTAAATAAAGGTAAAACCAATGAGCTTGTATATTTGGCTTGTTTTGAAAACAGGCCATTGGACTGGATTTCTGGTAAACAAATGCCAGCAGGCCAATATAATTTATTGGTGAAGGCTAAGGTACAAGCGGCCAAACAACTTAGCAGCACTCGTTATGCATTTGTAAATTTTAATGTGAACTTAGATTCAGATAAAAGATACAAAATAAATAGAAAGCTCGAAGAGGATTCTATTGTCATTTGGATAGAAGATATGAATACAAAAGAAATAGTTTCAGAGTATCAAAGATACGACTTAAACCGAACAAAAGCATTCGAGTCTAATATTAGTAGAAAACAATGCGAAATGTTTAGCTAATAAATAATACTATTTATTGATATCTATAAATATAAGGGTCCCCCAATCTTGTTTTATGCTAAAGTTGACTAGAAAAACATGGGGGATTTACTTAGAGGCCATCGCAACTTTCTATAACATAATTTATCGTTGTGTTCGACGTCCCTTATATGGATTTCATAACAGGCAATTTAATGGAGTGGTATTAGAACTCCATCACGCGACTTAAACCCTATCCAAAAAAGCCCCGAATTATCGAGGCTTTACATGTCAAATGTTGATATCAATTACTAATCCAACAAATCAAGCGCCGCTAGGCGTTCTTTGGCAAGCGCGTATCTTGCGCGAACATCTTCGATTTGTGCTTCAGTCAATTTCTTACCGAGCGTGCGAAGACCCCCTGTGGCGTCGTTGTGATGAATGCCGAATGCAAACTTTAGGTATTCTAACAGCAGAGGTTGCGCGTCTAAATATGAAATAGGATTCATGGCACGAGAAATTTTATTCGCTTGTGCCCAATCACCGCTATTGACGTATTCTTGCATGGTGACACTGGCTTTCGGGAATACACAACCAACACCAGTGATTCCGCCGCATGCGCCAGCTAGACCCGCGTGAATAGTTACCGTATCAACACCTGCTAACACTTTTAATTCTTCGTTTTCTAGCGTCAATGTTTCGATTACTGATACATCTGAGGTTGAGATCTTAAGTGCTGTGACTTCAGGTAACTCAGCCAGTTTTCGAAGAAGTTCGGTAGATAATGCGTGGTAGCCCGCCGCGTCTGGGTTGTTATAAGGCATGATATTAATGCCAGATTCGCGCGCTGCTGATGCTGAAAGGGCATAGTAATCATACATTTGTTCGTCTGACGGCGTTTCTTGTGTTTTTGGAGGCATAACCATGACCGTATCAACACCAACGGCCGCCAGTTCTTTAACTATTGTTGCTATTTCTTCTTTAGTCTCTGCCGCTGCACCGCTGATTAGTGGTACATTGAATTCTTTAGCAACGTCAGAAAGCGCTGATAGTAAAGAAAGACGTTGCTCAACGGTTAAGTAACTGTTTTCGCCCAGTGTACCAGAGCCAACTAAACCACCCATACGTGTTCCACCTTTACCTTGAACACGTAAGATATCAGCAGCATATTTTTGCGTGGCCGCTAAATCTATTTCCAATGCCCCAGTTTCAGTCTCTTTTAGCCATGTAAAAACAGCCGGCATAACAGTGTAGCGCCAGTCTGTTGTATTTGTTGTTTCCATTGTATTCTCATTATTCAAACAGGATTGTATACAATATACCAGTAAGTGAGTTGTAGTTCAATTATCTTTATTAAGGCAGGGGCATTAACCCATTAAAAATAGCGTTAGCGACTTAGCTTTGCACTTATCCGATTATCCTTTCGATAACAAACTATCTAACCACCGACTCGGCAATATTCGTTTGAAGAATGCAAACATCTTTGTTGGCGTGGTTACTCGATAACGAACTTTAGCCCGTTTAGCTTCCAACGAATGGATCAACGCCTTAGTCACCGCTGATGATGGTAATGTCATACTGCCACCAGGGTTTTCTGATGATAACCGCTTAATCTGCTCTTTATAGTCTGCTTCATGCACACTGTCATCGACATTAATATATTGATTGAACGCTTGTAATGCATTGGCTCTAAATTGTGTATCTATAGGGCCGGGTTCAATGAGCGATACTTGGATATTAGCGTCCTTAAGTTCTAAACGCATGGTATCTGTTAGCCCTTCTAAGGCGTATTTTGATGCATTGTAAGCGCCGCGATATTTAAGCGACACGAAACCAAGCACAGAACTACATTGAATAATTCTACCGTGGCCTTGCTGGCGCATGATGGGGATAATACGTTTAGTGAGCTCATGCCAACCAAACAAGTTAGTCTCGAACTGCGCACGTAATGCGTCAGTAGGTAAATCTTCAACCGCGCCCGGTTGTCCGTATGCACCGTTGTTAAAGAGAAAGTCTAATTTACCGCCTGTTTCAGTCAGTATTTTAACTAACGTATCATCGATAGAGCCATAATCAGTGACATCTAACTGAAAAGCCGTCAAGCCTTTGGTTATCAGCATATCAACGTCTTGCTGTTTTCGCGCTGTGGCGAATACTCGGTAGCCACGTGCATGGAGTGTCAGCGCTGCATCAAGGCCAATACCTGTCGAGCAGCCAGTAATAAGAATGGATTGTTGAGTCATAAAACGGTACTTATCTAGTGAAGAGAACGGGTAATAGAAAACAATTATTCTTGGCAATATTGCTCATAAAGCGTTGCTAAAATCGCGCGAACACTATCGCTGGCAACACGATAATAGATAGTCTGTGCTTCGCGTCTGGTCGCAACGAGCTCCGCTTGACGTAGCGCACTTAAATGTTGAGATAGCGCCGATTGCGATAGGGGAACGATGTCATTGAGTTGCGTCACACTGCGTTCTTCATCCAATAAACTGCATAAAATCATTAGACGATTACGATTTGCCATCATTTTCAATACGGATTCAACGACCGCAGCTTTTTCTGCCATTAATTCTGGAGACATAAATAACCTTACTTAGTACAACGATTAGGGCTCTATTTTAATAAAAGTATATCTCATTAAATTAGCCCTTGCTAATATAGATTGATACGATATTCTTACACCATATTACCTAAGGAACACGCACATGTTAAAGACTATTCCAGATTTAGTGGCAACGATTAAACCATCAACACGAATAATTACGGCGGAGATCGCTGCTCAGGAAATTTCAACGAATCGAGGTTTGCTTATTGATGTACGAGAACCTGCTGAATGTGAACAAATCGTGGCAGCTAATAGCATCAATATTCCTCGTGGCCTATTAGAAATGAAAATGTTAGATCTCGAGAAAGATGCCAAGCGCCCAATCTATTTACATTGTGCCAGTGGTGTAAGAGCAATATTTGCGGCGGAACAACTTGCCCGCGTCGGCTATGAAAACGTTAGTGTGATTAGCTGCCCAATGCCAATTCTGTCTCAAACAGACTTTAACTAAAAATTATACGTTGTTACCTTGCAAGCCAAAATCGCTAAGGTACACTGTCGCCACGTAAGTTATATAGTTTAAAGATTAATGAGTCAGCTCCAACAACAAGTATTTATCGGATTAACCAATCCTAAAAGTCCAGACAATGTCGGCAGCGTTATGCGCGCTGCTGGCTGCTATAACGCAGACGGTGTTTTTTATACTGGAAAACGCTTTGACGCAGCCATGAGCCGTGGACAAAAGTTACATACCGACACCAAGAATGTTAGCCGCCGAATTCCATTAGCAGCCACTGAAAGTTTTAAAGAATCGCTTCCTCAAGGCTGCGTTCCTGTCGCGATAGAATTAGTAGAGGGCGCTACATCACTGGTTGATTTTAAACATCCCGACAACGCCTACTATATTTTCGGTCCTGAAGATAAATCACTCGATAAAGATGTTGTGGCATGGTGTGAACACGTCATTTATATACCGACTGTGGGTTGCATGAACTTAGCAGCCACCGTAAACGTCGTGCTTTATGATCGCATGGCCAAATTGGGGCCGCTTGCACAAGGTGACGAACTGATTCGCACCTCTCGAGATACTAATAACAGACTTAAAGTAAAATAAACGGAAACTATAATATGAAGAAAATACTGTCAGCATTAATGCTCACCAGCGCCATGTTTGTCACTTTAACATCATGCGCGTCAGACAAATTGTTCGTCGGCGAGATTAAGCCAAGCAAGTTATTAACGTCTTTTGAAGAATTTAACGAAGAGTTTGCGGATTTCAACATTGATGAAAAAGAAATAGCTGCACTTAAATCGATTAAAGAGCCTTTAGAAATTCATGTGCTATTTGGTACTTGGTGTCACGACAGTGTCCGTGAGGTTCCGCGTTTGCTAAAACTACTAGAACATGCAGCAAATAATAACATCACCACAAAACTGATTGCCGTTGATTATAAAAAGACAGCTGACGAAGTTTATGATTTAAAGTACACGCCAACTTTTGTTGTTTATAGAAATAACCAACAAATAGGGCGTATCATTGAGCGACCAAAACAGAGTCTAGCGCAAGACATTATTGCTATGACAACCCCATAATTATCATTATTGCTTCACGCACCGTTTTACTACCACTACATCACCTTGGCGGCGCATCAAGCCGCCTAGCGATATATCTGATTTCGTTTTCGCAATCGTTGTTATTTTACTTCTATGGTTAAACGCCACCACAATGGCATCGTCAAACTTAACCATGGAATAACTATTAGAAATCTCATCGAAGTTACTCTCTGCTTTAAAACGCTTAGCAATCTTTCCCAGTGCTACTTGGTCCATGTCACACTCGATATTCTTGGCGGCTTTGTCTAATTCAGGCCAATTGGCGTAGCATCCCGCCAGACTTAACGTCAAAGCAATTAATACAATTTTTTTCATGATGTTTCCTCAGCAAAACCATTAACTTACTATAACGAAATACTGATCAATTTTGCATAAAAAGTACGAAAATCTAGCACTTATTTTTGATTTCAAGTATGGTTGCGCTAATTAAATTATTTGGAATGAAAAAAATGTCAAAAGTCGTCATTTTAACGTTATTAGTTGCTGTTGTTGCTTGGTTCTTTTACCGCTCAGAGCAAGCCAAAAAAGCTGCTGTGGAGAATATCGCTGAAGGTAATGCATTTTTGACCAGCAATGGGCAAAAAGAAGGTGTAATTACTACAGAATCTGGTTTGCAATATCAGGTATTAGAACAAGGTGAGGGCACTGAACATCCAAGTGCTCGTAGCAATGTGACCGTTCATTATCATGGCACGTTATTAAATGGCACGGTGTTCGACAGTTCAGTAGACCGTAATAAAACCATTTCATTTGGTTTAAACCAAGTTATTCCAGGTTGGACTGAAGGTGTTCAACTTATGGTTAAAGGTGAGAAAACACGTTTCTTTATTCCAGCTAATTTAGCTTACGGTAACCGTGACGCGGGAAAAATAAAGCCGGGTTCAACACTTATTTTTGATATTGAATTAATTGATTTTAAATAATAAGTAATACCAATTCCATTAATTAACTGACCACTTGTGCTTGTTAGAATTTACAAAAATAGCGTTGCTCTCAATCCCAATAGCAAGCTATTACTCTATCGAGCGCCTTGTTCTAGTTAATTCTTCCTAAGCACAACAAGAACACTCAAAATAATGGAATTGGTATAAAGTGTTGAAAAATCGCTGGTTTGGATGCAAACTAGCCCTCAATCATACAAAATAATAATAAAATAGCGCCATGATGCCACAAGACCTTAATGTTAATGAGTTTATGACTCACCTTACCCCCGGAAAAGTAATAGATTTACAACTGGGAGGGTTAAGTGGCGTCAGAATTAAACCTACTGTAATTGGCCTCGATATTGGTCGTTATCTATTGGTTAAGTTTCCTAGTAAACTCAATACAGCAGACTATAAAGATGTGCTATTGCAAGGAAACGGCGTTATTGTTCGTTATATCGTGGAAGGGACACGCGGCGAATGTGTCGCGTTTTCAACGACTATTGAACATATTATAACAGTGCCAGAAAAGCTTCTTTTTCTTAATTACCCAACGAAAATAGAAAATAGACAACTGCGTACTCATCAACGCGAAAAAACACATTTACCTGCTCAAATCTCGCAAAAATTAGTCAACGGTAAACTTGCTGGTACACTACTTGGCGGTTATATCGTCGATATATCACCACGCGGTTGTCAGTTCTCCTTTAAACAAGAGGGGGGTAATTCAGCCGTTAAAAAATGTCCAGTACATATCGCTATTACCTTGATGGGCTATGACGAACCGTTATTAGTCGACGCTCATGTTAAAAATCACCGTGTTGAAAATGGACAAATTCTAGTTGGCATTATGTTTGACAATAATAGTCTTGATAAAATCGATGCCTTGTTAGATGAACTCTCAATCGACGCCGAATAAGTAACTAACACTCGACTATTTACTGACATAAAATGACAAAAAAGCGTTGGGAACCTCACAGTTAGGTGATAGAATTTATTTATCATTAACTGATGTTGGCACTGCCTAATCTCATGGAATTACTCTATTTTTCTGTTGCCTTTGTTTGTGGTTTTATAATCTTACAACTGCGGTTGCCTCCGCTTATTGGATTTTTAGCGGGGGGCTTTATTTTAAATGCCGCGGGCTATCAATCGACTCCTATTCTTGAACAAATTGCTGCGCTGGGCGTAACGCTCTTATTATTTTCAATTGGTCTCAAACTCAAAGTTAAGAGTCTGACCAAGCCTTATGTTTGGGGACCGTCAACAATTCATCTCATTCTTACGAGTTTATTGTTCAGTGGCATCATGCTTGGATTCGGTGCCTTTGGTCTGCCAATGTTTATTGATTTGAGCTTTGAAACGGCTTTATTGATTGGCTTCGCACTGAGTTTTTCGAGCACGGTATTTGCCGTAAAAGTATTAGAGC
>CAJXRU010000099.1 GCA_913060565.1 uncultured Gammaproteobacteria bacterium
ATACGAGATCATGCCTAGTCTCGTGGGCTCGGAGATGTGTATAAGAGACAGGATCGAAATCGTAGCAGCCGGCTAGCCAACCAAAAGCAATTGCTTCCTGATACTCTGCTTGGGCGAACAGCTCAAAATTTAATGGGGGTAGGGCTGTTGCCAATTGGCCACAGGCAAAGAAATCACTTAAATCTGAAGCGACGAACAAAGCTAACGTAAGCTGACCGTCAGCGCCAGGAACCAAGCTAACGCCAGGGTCCTTAAAATTGGTATTTTTAAGCCAAAGTGTAGTCGTTTTTTCTTGTTGGGAGAGCCATTGGTCAAATTGATTTTCTTGGACAATGTGCAGTGCAATGGTGGGTTGTTCGCTGCTAGTGACAAGCATGAAGCGTCCTTATGGTTTGATTTATGGATAAACTAGCGGTCATTATACCTGTGTATTATCTGAAAGGAATGGCAATTTTTTCTCCCTATCCAACTGATGTTGTTTGCCATAATGGGTTAATAGGCTATCAACGTGACACACCCTAAAAAATCTGTTGTTAGGTTATTAGATAGGTATAATCCGTTTTTTATTGTTGTTAGAGAGCCTCATGTATTTTGATTTGCTGTTTATTTTATTGCCCTTGGTATTTGGTTATTTGATTGTCGTGTCGTCTGAGGCGTGGCTGCATCGCGTTAATCAATATTGTGGTTATATGGTGTATTTTATCCTTTTTTTAATGGGGATCAGTCTAAGCCTAATTGATAATTTTTCTGAGAATGCGTCACAAGTTATCTGGCATGCCATTGCCTTTATTGTCGGTATTTTAACTGCAAATTTAATTGGCCTATATGGATTAGACCGATGGCACCGACAACGGATCCAAAAAGTTCGCGATGTCAAAATAGACAAACTTCCGATGATTATTGAATCAGTATCCTTGTTAGGCGTGGTTGCCCTCGGTTTTATCATTGGTATGTTCGTTTCTATCGAAAAATCAATGATTGATACCGCTAGCGAATGGGCGTTGATGGTATTGTTGGCGCTCATTGGTATTTCACTGCGTAATAGTGGAATAGCGTTGCGTGAAATTCTCTTAAACAAGAGTGGGATGCAGATTGCAGTAACGGTAATGCTTACCTCGTGGCTCGGCGGCGTCGCTGCAGCAAAGATTATTGGACTTCCACTAATTCATGGTTTAGCCGTTAGTTCGGGTTTTGGTTGGTATTCATTATCCGGCATCCTGATTAGTGATGGCATTTCCCCCATACTCGGCGCGGTGGCATTAATTAACGATCTAGGACGAGAGCTGGTAGCAATATTTGTCATCCCATTACTTATTAATGCTAAGCGTCACAGTGCTATAGGTATTGGCGGGGCAACATCAATGGATTTTACGTTATCTATCATTCAAAAAACAGGCGGAAGTGATGCCGTGCCTATCGCCATTGTAAGTGGATTCATTCTGAGTATTATGGCGCCGTTATGCATGTTGTTTTTTATTAATTTTTAGTTTGCTCAAAAGCCTAATCATATTATTGATTAGGCCCTCTTAATTTTTATTTATCTAAATTAACCTCTTTCCTTCTTTACCTCTACGTAAGCTTTTGGTTGCCTTGTTGTTGTTTAAATATACTAACGTCTAATTTTTATCCTGTTATAACTCCGTATTATCGATATTGCTTTACTAATACGTAACAAAATTAACTATTAGTTTACGTAAACGTTAACGGTGCAATAACTAGATAAGAGCACCCAACCGTCTAGGATGAGGAGGCGTAAGTGGCAGAATCTATATTAGATGTTAATAACATCTCATTAGCATTTGGAGGTGTAAAAGCCTTAACTGATGTGAGTTTTTCAGTAGAAAAAGGCAGCGTCTTTTCTATTATCGGGCCTAACGGCGCCGGAAAAACAAGCATGTTGAATTGTGTTTCTGGGCGATATCAGCCGCAAGAAGGCGCAATAACATTCGACGGAAAAATTGTAACTAACCTTAGACCCAATGATCGAGCAAATCTCGGTATGGGACGAACCTTTCAAAATCTTGCGTTATTTGGGCACATGTCTGTACTAGATAATATCATGGTAGGTCGTCACCATTTGCTTAAAAACAATTGGGTGACAGGCCCTTTATATTGGCTATCAGGCGCACAAAAAGAAGAACTCGCTCATCGACGTCACGTCGAAGAAATCATCGACTTTCTCGAGATATCCCATATTCGTAAATCTACCGCAGGCACGCTCTCATATGGCCTACGTAAACGCGTCGAGTTAGCTCGAGCAATGGCGCTCAAACCAAAGATGATATTACTTGACGAACCAATGGCAGGCATGAACTTGGAAGAGAAAGAAGACATGGCGCGCTATATTCTCGATCTTAACGAGGAGTTTGGTATTACGGTGGTCATGATTGAGCATGACATGGGCGTCGTAATGGATATCTCTCATCAAGTGATGGTACTTGATTTTGGTAAGAAATTAATCAGCGGTGATCCTGAAATGGTAATGGCCGACCCACATGTTAAACGTGCTTACTTAGGCGAAGAAGTGGATGAATCTGAGGCGGTTGGAGCTTAGAACATGAATACATTGGATACTTTTCCAAAAATACTAAGAGAAAATGCTCGCCAATATCCCACTGATATTGCGATGCGTGAAAAAGAATTTGGTATTTGGAACGAATTTACATGGCAAGATTACAACAACCGCGTGAAATGGTTGTCTCTTGGCTTACTAGAGCTTGGTATAGCGCCAGGCGATGCGGTTGCACTACTCGGTGACAATAGACCTGAATGGGTGTGGGGGGAGGTTGCTGCACACGCGATGAAATGTTACTCACTTGGGGTTTATCAAGACTCGATGCACGAGGAAGTTGCTTATCTATTAAATCATGGTCAAGCGACCGTGGTCATTGCAGAAGATGAAGAGCAATGTGACAAGTTGTTAGAGTTGGGCGATGAGATCGCATCTGTGAAATATATTGTTTATTGCGATCCTCGCGGCATGCGAAAGTATGACGATAAGCGTTTAATTGACGTAGAAAAAGTTTATGACATTGGCCGTCAAGTTGAGCAAAACAATGCGAAAGCCTATGACGAAATTGTCGAGGCAACAAACCCTGATGAAACGGCAATTTATTGTACAACGTCGGGCACCACGTCAAAACCTAAAATAGCCTTGTTACCTGGTGGTCGATTTGTTGAGCATTGTGAAGCTTATTTGCGAGCTGATCCTAGAAAGCCTGGTGATAACTACGTGTCCGTATTGCCTCTACCGTGGATCATGGAACAAGTGTATGCGGTAGGTATGTCACTTATTAGTCGTCAAATTGTTAATTTTGTTGAAGAGCAAGAAACGATGATGGCGGATTTACGCGAAATCGGTCCTAATTTTGTACTCCTTGCACCGCGTGTGTGGGAAAACATTATCGCTGATGTGCAAACTCGGATGATGGACTCAACCCCGCTAAAGCAAAAGTTGTTTAAATTTGCGATGGACAGAGCCTACAAAGCGCTAGACGAAGGACGCCACTCAAAATTATCAGAATGGATTTTGTTAAAAGCGTTACGGGATCGTCTTGGTTTTAGTTTCCTTGATTCAGCGGCCACTGGTGGCGCGGCAATGGGACCTGATTCATTTAGATTTTTCCACGCGATCGGTGTTCCTCTTCGTCAACTATATGGTCAAACTGAAATGTGTGGTGCTTACACCGTTCATCACGATAACGACATAGATTATGACAGTGTTGGTTTTCCGTTTGATAACGCTCAAATAAAGGTGATTAATCCTGATTCAGAAGGTGTTGGCGAAATCGTTGCTAAAACCGTTGGTATGTTCACAGGCTATTTGAATAATGATAAAGCATACAACGAAGATGTTATTGATGGTTGGATGCATACCGGTGACGCAGGTTATTTCAAGAAAGAAAACGGGCACTTAGTGGTCATCGATCGCATTAAAGATATGGCTAAGACGGCTCAAGGAGTGAGTTATTCGCCGCAATATATTGAGAATAAGTTGAAATTCTCATCGTTTATTGCCGAAGCCGTGATCTTAGGTAATGAACGAGATCACTTAGCGGCTATTGTCTGTATTCGTTTTGGCATCTTATCAAAATGGGCTGAACAACAAGGCCTTTCGTTTACCAACTACACCAACCTTTCATCGTTACCTGAAGTTTACGACAAAATTCAAGCTGAAATTGAAGGTGTAAACAAGTCACTGCCAGAGGCTCAGAAAATTCAGAAATTTATTCTGCTTTATAAAGAGCTAGACGCTGATGATGGCGAATTAACGAGAACGAGAAAGGTACGTCGCGGCGTGATCAACGATAAATACGGAGACATCATTGAATCAATTTATAGCGGTGAAAACGCGGTTGACATAGATACTGAAATCACATTCCAAGATGGCAGTAAAACCCGTATTCAAACATGTCTAAAAGTGGCAACGCTCATTGAATCGACAAATGTAATCGAATTGGATAGGAAGCAAGCATCATGAATTTTGATTTATTAATGCAGCTCGTCATCAACGGGCTAATTGTAGGTTTGTTGTATGGCGTAGTGGGGATGTGTTTTGTACTGGTTTACAAATCGACCCAAATTGTAAATTTCGCTCAAGGTGAGTTTTTACTTATTGGTGCTTGGGTGTGTTGGGCCTTTTTGGTGTATTTCAAAGTACCGTTTGTCGTTGGCTTTCTACTGACGTTGGTCTTTATGGCTAGTTTTGGTGTCTTGCTCCAAATGATAGTACTGCGCCCAATGATTGGTGAGCCAATCATCTCTGTCATCATGATTACCATTGGCCTGTCGATGCTGTTCCAAGCGTTAATGAAATGGATATTCGGTGTTTCAGCGGAAAGTTACCCGCAAGTATTTGAAACGCAATCCTTTTCTATTCTCGGACTAAACATTGAAGCGGCATATTTAATGAGTACGGGGATTGCCGTTGTCATTATGGCGGCGTTCTACTGGTTCTTTAAATACTCTAAGCAAGGCCTTGCCATGCGTGCGACGGCGTTTGATCAGCAAGTTGCACAAAGTCTCGGCATATCTGTAAAGCATGTTTTTGCGATGAGCTGGGCTATTGCAGCGACGGTATCTGCAACAGCGGGCATTGTTATCGGGATGGTGAACGGCGTGTCAGATTCGTTATCCGTCATTGGTATTAAGGTGTTCCCAGCCGTGATTTTAGGCGGACTTGATTCAATTGTTGGCGCCATAGTTGGTGGCTTGATAATTGGTGTGCTTGAAAATGTTGCAGAGTTCTTCGATGGTCAATATCTCCATTGGGGCAACTTGTATGACATCGCACCATTTTATGTCTTGTTAGTTATTTTGTGGTTCAAACCTTACGGTTTGTTCGGTCAAAAAGATATCGAACGTATCTAAGTTCGGATAAGGAATTAAATTATGTCTACAACGTCTATGCGACCTTGTGGTGACTTTAGAACAAGTTATCAGCAAGACAATACAATATTTGAGACGAAATTCATTTGGCTACTCGCCGTAGCTAGTGTTGGGCTGCTGTGCTTAGCGCCATTGTTTTTAGATGAATACTTTTTGTCATTGGCGATTCAGGTGTCCTATTTAGGTATTGCGGCACTTGGGTTAAATATTTTGGTTGGCTTTACCGGGCAAATATCTTTAGGTCACGGTGCATTTTTTGGCTTTGGTGCCTTTGCATCTGCCTGGATTAATACGCAATTTGGCATTCCAGTGTTCTTTGCCATTCCATTAGCGGGTTTTTTAACGATGGCCGTAGGAATGATGTTTGGTCTACCGGCTGCTCGTATTAAGGGCCTTTATTTAGCGATTGCAACACTAGCAGCTCAATTTATTATCGAAGACTTCTTTGCGCGAGCAGAGTGGTTTTCAGGTGGCTCAGCCGGCGCAATGGCAGATAGTGTAAATATCTTTGGCTACTTATTTGATACTGACCAAAGCTTTTACTACATCGCTATATTTGCGCTAGTGACTATGTACCTGTGGGGCTCCAACTTAATGCGTACCCGTGATGGCCGTGCTTTTGTCGCAGTACGTGATCATTATCTATCTGCTGAGATTATGGGGATTAACTTAACTAAATACCGTTTGTTATCGTTTGGTGTCTCGGCGTTTTATGCCGGTATTGGCGGCGCGTTATATGGCCACTACTTAGGATACGTATCAGCAGAAGGTTTCACCATCATGATGTCTATTCAGTTTTTAGCCATGTGCATCATCGGTGGTTTAGGTTCCGTTAAAGGCACCTTGATGGGCGTTATCTTCATGGTGATGTTACCTGAATCGCTAGAATCTGTGGTTGGTCTGATGAAAGAGACTAGCTGGGGAAATATACCTGCTGTAGTTGATGGCATTGCCTATTTAAAAGAAATGGCTATCGGCTTGGTAATTATCTTGTTTTTAATCTTTGAACCTGAAGGTTTAGCACATCGTTGGGCTCAAATTAAAAACTACTGGAAGTTCTACCCATTTTCTTATTAATCAAAACAGTAAACAAACATTTAAAACTCAAAAACTAGCAGGGCGTGCTCTGCTAACTAATTAAAACAAGAGGATTGTAAAATGAATAAAGTACTATTAGGTTCACTAAGCGCAGTTAGTCTAGCTGTTGCCGCATCTGCTCAGGCAAAAGATGAGGTATTTGTAGGTCACTTAGCGGATCTTTCTGGGCCAACTGCATTCGTTGGAAAATATTACGCAGATGGTGTTCGTGATTCATTAGCTTATATTAATAAAAACGGTGGTATCGACGGTACCACGGTAAACTTTGAAACTATTGATTACGCCTATAAAGTGCCGCAAGCAATTGGTGCTTATAAAAAATGGAAATCACGTAAGAAAATGGTAGCGATGCAGGGATGGGGAACCGCCGATACTGAAGCGCTAATTTCATTTGCGGCTAAAGATAAAATTCCGGTATATTCAGCGTCTTATTCTGGCCACTTGACGGATCCTATGGGGAAAAACCCGCACACTAAAAAGCCTGCGCCTTATAACTTCTTTTATGGTGCGTCTTATTCCGATGCTTGTCGCGCACTTGTTAAATGGGCTGCTGATGATTGGAAAATGAAGGGGAAAAAAGGCCAACCTAAATTTACCCATATTGGTGCAAACCATCCATTCCCAAATGCACCTAAAAAAGCCTGTGCTGAATATGCTACTGAATTAGGCTTTAATGTCATGCCACCGGTTGTTGTGTCTATGAAGCCAGGTGATTTTAAAGCGCAATGTTTAACGCTTAAAAATTCAAAAACTAATTACGGCTATATTGGTAATTTAGGTGGTTCAGTTCTTTCACTGATCAAGTCGTGTAAGACGGTTAAAACAGACATCCAATTTATGTCTAACATTTGGGGCGGCGATAAAGAAATTTTCAATGCTATTGGTAGTGGCGTGAAAGACTACGTTTTCCCAACCATGACACCGTTCTGGAGCGATGACGTTGAAGGGATGAAATTAGTCCATAAAGTATCACTTCAATCAGATAAATCTGGCAAGAAACAACGCACGCATCACTATGTACGTGGCGTTTGTAGTGCATTTTATATGAAAGAAGCGATGGAGTGGGCTAAGAAAAATGGCGGCATTACGGGGGCTAACATCAAAAAAGGCATGTATGCAGTTAAAAACTGGGAACCAAAAGGTCTAGAAGGGGCTTGTATGCCTGCGACTTGGACTAATGACGATCACCGCGGTATTAACACAGTAAATATCTATAAAGGTAATTATGAGAATGGTGAAGTGAAAATCGACAAGGTTTCTGAAGTGACTTTAGAGCGTCGTGATGATTGGTTAGGTTACTAAACACCTGATCATTAATGATTAGCGGTGATCGCCGCTAATCATTTAAAAGTATTTGATGGAGAAAAGAATGAGTGCAGTTGAAAAGTTAGCCAATTCTACGCCCTTACTGAGTGTTAATAACATTGAAGTAGTTTATGACGAAGTAATTCAGGTGTTAAGAGGCGTGAGTCTGGATGTCCCTGAAGGTGAGATTGTTACGCTGCTAGGGCCTAATGGCGCTGGTAAGTCGACGACCTTGAAAGCCATTAGTGGGTTGTTAAAGTCTGAATATGGTGAAGTCACTAAAGGTGACATTCATTTTATGGGTGAGCGACTTGATAAGAAGTTTGCCGAAGATATTGTAAGAAGTGGTATTTTTCAGGTGATGGAAGGACGCCGCATTGTCGAAGATATGACATCCATCGATAACCTTCGGTTAGGTGCATATACTCGAAACGACCGTGAAATAAACAGCGATATAGAAATGGTATTTGACCTGTTTCCGCGTTTAAAAGAGCGCACTGGTTTAGCGGGCTATTTATCAGGTGGTGAGCAACAAATGCTGGCCATTGGTCGTGCATTAATGGCTCGTCCAAAAATGATTTTGCTTGATGAACCTTCGATGGGGTTGTCGCCGTTGTTGGTTAAAGAAGTATTCTCAATTATTGAACGTATTAGTAAAGAGCAGGGCATTACGATGTTGCTCGTGGAACAAAATGCAAACTACGCATTGCGCGCTGCGGACTATGGCTACATTATGGAGTCTGGAAAAATTGTTATGGATGGTTCAAGTGAGTCACTACTTAACAATGAAGATGTTAAAGAATTTTACCTCGGTGGTGGCAATGAGGAACGTAAAAGCTTTAAAAATCTTAAGTCGTACAAACGCCGTAAGCGTTGGTTATAAAAGAAGGAAGCACCACAATGAGTGAATTTTTCGATGAGCTAGAAACGCAAGATGCACAAACCCGTGAACAACACTTATTAGGGCAGTTACCTTCATTAGTGGCGCGGGCTAAATCAGATTGTGATTATTATCGTTCGACCTTACTTGATATTGATCCAGCTACTATTAATTCGCGTGCAGCACTTGAACAGCTCCCGATTTTAAGAAAAAGTGACTTAATAAAGCTGCAACAACAACAATATCCATTTGCTGGCATTAATTCGAACTCCGCACCCATAGAGCGAATTTTCCAATCACCAGGTCCAATTTATGATCCACAAGGGCGTGGCGCTGATTATTGGCGAACTGGCCGCGCTTTTCATGCTGCCGGTTTTAGACAAGGCGATTTAGTGCAAAACTGCTTGTCTTATCATCTGACTCCAGGTGGTTTTATTTTAGACGCTGGTGCTAAAGCTTGCGGTTGTACCGTTATACCAGCAGGACCTGGACAAACAGAGCAACAACTGGAAGTGATAGCCCATTTGAAACCTCAAGGTTATTGCGGTACGCCATCGTTTTTAAATATTTTGCGTCAAAAAGGTGATATTAGTTCAATTAAAAAAGCACTAGTGACAGGCGAAGCATTACCCGAATCATTGAGGCTTAGTTTTGAAGATGGCGGAATTAGTGTGTTGCAAGCTTATGCCAATGCCGATGCTGGTTTAATTGCTTATGAATCAAAAGCTAAAATGGGCATGATTGTCGCAGAAGATATTATTGTAGAAATAGTGAGGCCGGGTACGAATAAACCAGTAACGCAAGGTGAAGTTGGTGAGATAGTCATCACCTGCTTTAATGAAGCCTATCCGTTGATACGATTTGCAACCGGTGATTTATCAGCTGTATTGGAAGGAAAAAGCCCATGTGGCCGTACTAATATGATGATTAAAGGTTGGCTAGGCCGCGCTGATCAAACCACCAAGGTTAAGGGAATGTTTGTTCATCCAGAACAAATTGAGCAAATTGTTTGCCATTACCCAGCATTAACCAAAGCTCGGCTTGTTGTTAGTAGTAAAAATCACAATGATGAAATGCTCTTGATTTGCGAAAGTAGTGAGCCTGAATCTGTTGATGAAACGGATCTGCGAGATCGCATTAAAGCCGTGACGAAATTGAATGGTCGAGTTAAATTGGTTGGACTCAATTGTATTGCCAACGACGGAAAGGTAATCGAAGACTTAAGGGTTTATAATTGATAGTTGAACTAATTTTTAGTTCGTATGAAAAAAGCGCAGTCCAACTGCGTTTTTTTTCATCTAAAATATGTCATTTTATACTGAATTAGTGACTTAGCCCCATTGGCAGTCTGCAAATAGGCTGGCATTATGATTGGCCAAATAAGAGAAATAAAATAACAGGTCAAAAAAATATCATGGATTCACTGACGCTATCACCCATTTCATCGGTTAACGGCACCGTTAACCTTCCTGGCTCGAAAAGCTTATCAAATCGCGCCCTTTTATTAGCGGCGCTCGCTAGCGGTGAAACCACTATCTATAACCTGTTAGATAGCGATGATATTCGCCACATGCTCAGTGCATTAACAACGTTAGGCATTAGTTATCAGTTAAGTGAAGATAAAACAACCTGTGTTGTGCAAGGAAACGGCGGTGCAATTGATATCGATAGCACATGTGAGCTTTACCTTGGCAATGCGGGTACAGCGATGAGACCACTATGTGCAGCGCTTTGTTTGGGGCAAGGGGAGTTTACACTTACTGGCGAGCCTCGCATGTCTGAGCGCCCGATTGATTCGCTGGTGGAAGCACTGCAAACGATGGGTTGTGAAATTAGCTACCACGATTTCCCTGGCTTTCCACCAGTGACGATTAAAGGGACAGGGTTAAAGGGCGGTCATGTTAAAATTGATGGTTCAGTGTCTAGTCAATTTTTAACGGCTTTTCTCATGGCAGCACCGTTAGCGGACGATGACATTACCATCGAAATCGTTGGTGAGTTGGTATCAAAACCATACATTGAAATTACCCTTGATTTAATGGCTAAATTTGGCGTCAATGTTTCTCATGAAAATTTGCAACACTTTTCAATTAAAGGAAAACAACAATATCAATCACCTGGTGAGGTATTTGTTGAAGGCGACGCATCATCGGCAAGTTATTTCTTAGCAGCTGCTGCCATTAAGGGCGGCACTATTACAGTGACTGGCGTTGGCAGTGACAGCGTACAGGGTGATAAGCATTTTGCTGATGTACTTGAAGCGATGGGGGCCACCGTGCAATGGCAACCACATTCTATTACCGTAAGTGCAGGGGCTTTGACTGCTGTAGATATGGATATGAACCACATTCCCGATGCAGCGATGACGATTGCGACTGCAGCATTGTTTGCCAAGGGAACGACCGCCATTCGCAATATCTATAACTGGCGCGTCAAAGAAACCGATCGCCTCAATGCGATGGCAACAGAATTACGCAAAGTTGGGGCAATTGTTGATGAAGGTCACGATTTCATCACAATTACACCGCCAACAAAAACTAATCATGCCGCAATCGATACCTATAATGATCACCGTATTGCGATGTGTTTTTCATTAGTAGCACTGAGCGACACTCCAGTGACTATCAACGATCCTGGCTGTACGGCTAAGACCTTCCCAACCTATTTTGATGAATTTGAACGGGTAAGCCATTAACAATTTGTTGCTTTTATTGATGTTTTATAAAGGTTAAATTTTTGTTTCTTTATATCATCTTCCTACTAGCTCATGTAGAATGTGCACCGAAATTTTAACGACTTAGTTCACAACTTGAACTAAGTCACGTAGTGCACGCTGTTATGGCGTTTTAGTTAGGAGTATACGATGGCCGAAAATTTATCAGTAATTACTATTGATGGACCAAGTGGCGCCGGTAAAGGAACTATCGCTCGTTTATTAGCTGATAAACTAGGTTGGCAATTGCTAGACAGTGGCGCGATTTATCGCGTTCTGGCATTGGCAGCTATTCACCACAATGTTGCTTTAGATAATGAAGATGCGTTAACGCCGCTTGCGGGCCATCTTGATGTTCGCTTTGTCAGCGACAATGAAGCAGGCACCATTAAAGTGGTGTTAGAAGGTGAAGACGTTACCCGAGAAATTAGAAGCGAGAAAATTGGAAATAGTGCGTCTAAAGTCGCTGCATTCCCACGTGTCCGCGAAGCATTGTTACGCCGTCAGCGCGCATTTTTAAGCGAAGAAGGGCTTATCGCAGATGGACGTGATATGGGCACTATTGTTTTCCCTCAAGCGCCGGTTAAGTTTTTCTTAACGGCAAGCGCTGAGGAACGCGCTCAGCGCCGCTTTAATCAGTTGCAAGAAAAGGGCTTTGATGCTAATATCCAGTCCCTTTTGAGCGAGATCACTGAACGTGATGAGCGAGATCGTAACCGCACGGTTGCACCGCTTGTACCGGCAGAAGATGCGCTTGTAATAGACTCAACTGGTTTATCTATTGAGAAAGTGCTTGAAAAAGTACTGGAACACGCGGCGATTGACGCCGAAATATAGCTAAACAGTTACTAAATACTAAAGGTTTAATCAAGGATGATAAAACCATAATTAACTACCCCGTTATCGCAGGATTGCGTAGCCGGATTATTAAATGTGAATTAAACATGACAGAATTATCTTTTGCTGAACTGTTTGAAGAATCTCTTCAAGAACTAGAAACTCGCCAAGGCGCCATCGTTAAAGGTACTGTAGTACGTATCGAACGTGGTACTGTATTAGTAGATGCAGGTCTTAAATCTGAAAGCCCAATCTCTGCAGACCAATTCAAAAACGCTCTAGGTGAACTAGAAGTTTCTGTTGGTGATGTTGTAGACGTTGCAATTGACGCAATGGAAGACGGCTTCGGTGAAACTCAACTTTCTCGTGAAAAAGCTAAACGCCACGAGTCTTGGGGTGTTCTTGAGAAAGCATTTGAAGAGCAAGAAACTATCGTTGGTGTTATCAACGGTAAAGTTAAAGGTGGTTTCACTGTTGAAGTGAATACTATCCGTGCTTTCCTACCTGGTTCATTAGTAGATGTACGTCCAGTACGTGATACTTCTCACCTTGAAGGCAAAGAATTAGAATTCAAAGTTATCAAACTTGATCAAAAACGTAACAACGTTGTTGTTTCACGTCGCGCAGTTATCGAAACTGAAAACAGTGCGGAACGTGAAGAGCTACTAGCTAGCCTTCAAGAAGGTATCGAAGTTAAAGGTATCGTTAAGAACCTTACTGACTACGGTGCATTCGTTGATCTTGGTGGTATCGATGGTCTTCTACACATCACTGACATGGCTTGGAAACGCGTTAAGCACCCAAGCGAAATCGTTGCAGTTGGTGACGAAATCAATGTTCGTGTACTTAAGTACGATCGTGAAAAGACTCGTGTTTCACTTGGTCTTAAGCAAATGGGTGAAGATCCATGGGTATCAATCGCTGGTCGTTTCCCAGAAGGTCACAAACTTACTGGTCGCGTAACTAACCTAACTGATTACGGTTGTTTCGTTGAGATCCAAGAAGGCGTTGAAGGTCTAGTACACGTTTCTGAAATGGATTGGACTAACAAAAACATCCACCCATCTAAAGTTGTTAGCTTGGATGACGTTGTTGAAGTTATGGTTCTTGACATTGATGAAGAGCGTCGTCGTATCTCTCTTGGTCTTAAGCAATGTGTTGCTAACCCATGGTCTGAGTTCTCTTCTAAGTTCGCTAAAGGCGATCGCGTATCTGGTAAGATCAAATCTATCACTGATTTCGGTGTATTCATCGGTCTTGACGGTGGTATTGACGGTCTTGTTCACTTATCTGACATTTCTTGGAATGTTGCTGGTGAAGATGCTGTTCGTGATTTCGCTAAAGGTGACGAGATTGAAGCTGTTGTTCTTGCAGTTGATGCTGAACGTGAGCGTATCTCTCTTGGTATCAAGCAATCAGAAGAAGACCCATTCAATAACTACCTAGCAGAAAACAAGAAAGGTGCTATTGTTAAGGGTAAAGTAACGGCTGTTGATGCTAAAGGCGCAACTGTTGAGCTTGCTGATACTGTTGAAGGTTACATCCGTGTTGCTGACATTTCACGTGACCGTATCGAAGATGCTTCTACTGAATTATCAGTAGATCAAGAAATCGAAGCGAAATACGTAGGTGTTGACCGTAAGAACCGCGTAATTAGCCTATCTATCCGCGCTAAAGACGAAGCTGAAGAAAAATCAGCAGTTGAAAGCGTGAATAACAACGAAGAGAGCTTCTCTTCAAATGCTATGGCTGAAGCGTTCAAAAACGCAAACCGTGACTAATTAATAGTTGACTGGGGCGTGTAAACGCCTCATTCTATTAATAATCATACTGCTAAGAGGAAGGTTTATGACTAAGTCAGAATTAATCGAAAGATTAGCCCTGAAACAATTACATTTGTCAGCGAAAGATATTGAGAGTGCTGTAAAAGACATGCTTGATATGATGGCAAACACCTTGTCATCAGGTGATCGAATTGAAATTCGAGGTTTTGGTAGCTTCTCGTTGCATTATCGTGCACCACGTACTGGGCGTAATCCTAAGTCTGGTGAAACGGTTGAGTTAGGGTCAAAATATGTCCCTCACTTTAAGCCAGGTAAAGAATTACGTGAGCGAGTTAACGCCAGTCTTAATGCATAGTTACTTTTAGTAACTGTTTGTGTATAAAAAGCGACCTTTGGGTCGCTTTTTTTATATTCGTTAAATAATGGCTAGCAAGGCGCTTGATTTTCTTAGATAATAGAGCGCACTTTACTGGGGTATTCCTAGTACCGTTGAACATAGTTTGATGATTATCTTGTGAAGCCAGCGTTTTAAGGAGCGATAATGAAGGTTGTATTGACTACCATGATAGTGATTGTTTTTTTCACTATTGCTGCTTTATTCGGTGCAGTTAACAACGCCATGGTCGATGTAAATTATTTAGTTGGTCAAGGTAGCTTTAATATTAGTGTTGCGCTTGGAATTGCCTTCGTTAGCGGTTTTACTATTTGTTGGATCATATTCTATTCAATGTATTTACAGCTTAAATTAAAACTTGCTTTAACCCATAAAAAACTAGCTGCTGCGCAAAGTGATGATACGAGTATCATTGTTAGCGAGAAAGCATAGACAGGTATTATGGAGCTACTTTTTCTTTTATTACCCATAGCAGCCGCCTACGGTTGGTATATGGGAAGAAGAAGTGCTGGTCATCAGCATCAGCGCGATGTGAGTGAGCATTCTAAAAACTATTTTGCTGGTTTAAATTACTTATTATCTGATGAACCTGACAAAGCGGTTGATCAATTCATTTCATTGGTGGAAGTGGATAGTGAAACCATAGAAACCCATCTCGCCTTAGGTCGACTTTTCAGACAACGGGGTGAAGTCGATCGCTCATTAAGAATTCATCAAAACCTGCTTGCAAGGCCTAATCTAAGTGATGAACAACGCGATAACGCACTGTTTGAGTTAGCCAATGATTATCTACAGGCAGGACTGATAGATCGCAGCGCCAACTTGTTTATCGAACTGTCAGAAAACAAGGTCTATCAAGAAAAATCGTTAACGCATTTAGTATGTATCTATCAGAAGACCAAAGATTGGCAACAAGCAATTGACACATCGCGTTTACTAGTCGATCTCGGCAAACGCCAGTTAATTCCTGCCCGTGCTCACTTTTATTGTGAGTTATATGAAGGCAATGATAATAACGATGATGTGACCTTTTTAAAACGCGCACTACAAGTTGATGCTGGCTGCACCAGAGCGCGCTTGTTATTGGGACAGCAATATTTCGATCGCGGTGAGTACGAAAATTGCCAGCTCGTTATTGATCAGTTTTTAGCACAAGATATTGATTTTTTTAGAGAAGCGATCGAATTATTTATCAAGTGTTACCAAGCGCGGGACCAGTTAGAACTATTAGCGATGAAACTAGAAGATGCTATTGCTAAAGGTGCCGGTATTGCGACATTAATGGCTAAGATAAAGTTAGCTGGTGATGATTTAGATAGCAGCGCGAAAGAGAAAATGCTGACAAAGCACTTATTCGAAGCGCCCAGCGTCATTGGTTTTTTCCATTTGATGCAAGTTCAAATTGATGTTGCAGAAAATGGCAAGGCAAAAGAGAGTTTATTGCATTTAAAAGCATTGGTTGCAGAGCAAATAAAAGTTCGCCCTGTCTATCGCTGTGGAAGTTGTGGCTTCAGCGCTAAAAATATTCAGTGGCAATGTCCATCATGTCTTTCATGGGGTAGTGTAAAACCTATTCGTGGGCTTGATGGCGATTAATATTTATTGTAAAAAAGGTAAAGAGTAAACATGAATAATCAGTCAAGAGTTGTGGTTGCATTAGATTTCGATGATCAAAACAAAGCACTTGCCTTTGTCGACACGATTGACCCACAGAGCTGTCGTCTAAAAATTGGCAAAGAAATGTTTACTTATTTTGGTCCTGAATTTGTTAAAACATTAACAGGGAAGGGGTTTGATGTATTTCTTGATCTAAAATTTCATGATATCCCTAATACAGTTATGAAAGCATGTGTAGCCGCCTCAAAGCTTAATATAGATATACTTAATGTTCACGCTCTGGGTGGCAAGGATATGATCTG
>CAJXRU010000100.1 GCA_913060565.1 uncultured Gammaproteobacteria bacterium
CAACCTTGATCATATGAGAACTAAGAACTTCGTAATCAACGTTACCCTTGAGCGTAATCACACCTGTAGTTTCATCAATCGAAAAAGTGTCATTATCATCAACAATTCTATACGTCACTACATCTTCATCAGCATCAGTTGCCGACGCAGTGATCCCGACTTCAGTTCCTTGAGTCGCATTTTCTGACAGTTTACCGATTAATGAATTTGAATCCGAAATGTCGCCCACACTATTATCGGTATCCCCGGTAGTACCTTCACCGCCAAGACCTTGTTCATTATTATGTATAACAATAGTTACAACTTGAGTCGTTGTGGAACCATCAGTCGATTCAGCAACCAAGATTATTTTTTCGAATTGCTCTTTTTCTGCATCAATATTACCTGCGACATATACTTTGCCTGATGTAGCATCTATGCTAAATTTTGGTTCATTGGTTTCATCTACACCAACATTTAGGAGTGAATACGTTACCGTATCGCCAAGATCGGCATCTTCGGCAAATGCAGTCATCCCAATATAGGTACCAACGGCTGCGTTTTCAGACACTAGACTCGCAATGACTTCATCACTATCCGATACTTGCGTAACACTATTGTCGGTATCACCTGTACTGCCTTCACCGCCACGACCTTCGTCGTTGTTACCCACATCAATCGTAAAGGTGTTACTTGAGGTAGAGCCATCCGCTGAGGTCGCAATCACCGTAATGTCGTGTGTAGGCGTTGTTTCAAAATCAAGGCCACGCTCGGCTTTAATCGTCACCACACCACTGTTTGCATCAATGGCAAATAAGGCGTTTGTCTCAGTCCCGTCTAAGCTGTAGCTCACCGCCTCGCCATTGGCATCCGTGGCATCGGCATGAATACCCACTTGGGTACCCGTTGGCGCATTCTCTGAAATCTTACCGTTGAAGCTGTCGGTATCAGTCACCGGTCCCACATCTTGGTTCACATCAATCTGGAAGGTCTTACTAGACGTTGAGCCATCCGTTGAGGTAGCAAGCACGTCAACGTTAATCGTAGTGGCTGTGGTGCTAAAACCATTAGCCACACTAATCACGCCAGAGCTTGCATCGATGCTAAATAGACCTTGATTAACTCCAGTCAAACTATAAGTAACTTCATCGCCGTTATCGATATCGTCGGCAAACGCAGTAATCCCAACCAATGTATTTTCAACGGCATCATGCTCAATAATCACTACATCAGTGTTCTCATCAATGATTTCACTAACAGAATTATCTGTATCGCCTTGAGTCCCCGCACCGCCAATACCTAACTCATTATTGTGGATAACCACAGTGACTTGATGAGTTGAACTCGAACCATCTGCAGAAGTCGCCACCATGGTCAATTGTTCAAAGTTTTCCTTTTCAAAATCTAAGTTACCCGCGACGGTAATAGCCCCAGTAGTAGAGTCGACTTCAAATTTAGCGCGACCTTGCTCATCAATTCCAACACCAGTTAAGCTATAGGTCACGATGTCACCGTCCGCATCTTCTGCAAACGCTGTTAAACCGATATAGGTGCCAATTGGCGCGTTTTCTGAGACGAGACTTGCAACAACATCATCTGAATCGGCTACCTGAGTCACAGCATGATCAGTATCTGGTGATTCATCTTTGACGTTAATGGTAAAGCTTTCGCTAGAGGTTGAACCGTCACTTGAGGTAGCCAACACCACGATGGTGTGCGACTGCGCATCTTCAAAGTTAAGATTACCCACAAGCGTTACAATGCCTGTACCGCTATCAATAGCGAAGCGGCCGTTATCATTATCTTTTAAGGTGTAGGTCACCACATCGCCTACATCGGCGTCGCTGGCTATCGCTGTAATACCAACCGTATCACCCGCTGCAATATTTTCTGATACCGCATCACTATTTGGGTTGTCGTCCGTCACCGGGCCCACAGCATTATCGTCGTCACCACCACTACCACCACCGATACCATCGTTATTATCACCGACTTCGATCACGAACGTCTCTTGACTTGTTGAACCGTCAACAGATTCGGCAATCACATCGATACGATGACTGGTTGCCGTTTCATAATCAAGATTACCGATTAAGGTAATGACACCTGTAACATCGTCGATCGCAAATAGCCCTTTCACCAATTCATCATCGGATAAGCGATACGTGATCGCATCACCATCAGCATCTATTGCCTGTGCTGTAATACCAATCTCGGTGCCAGTAACCGCATTCTCTGATACCTTGCCGCTTTCGACGTTTACATCAATAATCTCACCGACCGCGTTATCTGTATCGCCGCTAGTACCTTCACCGCCACGACCGTCTGCATTATTACCAACCAAAACTGTAAAACTTTGGGTAGATGTTGACCCATCATTGGAGCTGGCGATCACTATAAATTGATGACTGTCACTTTCTTCGAAGTTAAGATCACCTGCCAGTTTTACAACTCCAGTGGCAGGATCGATTTCAAATAAACCAGCCTCAATATCAGCGTCTGATAAACGATAGGTAACAACATCACCATTATCACTATCGGTCGCGTTAGCCTGAATACCAATGTCTGTGCCGATTGGCGCATTTTCTGAAATTTTGCTTTCACGACTATCAACATCGCTGACTTCACCAATCGCATTATCAGTATCACCGCCATTGTCGCCGCCAACATTGTTCTCGACGTTAATCGTAAAGGTTTTTGTGGACGTGGAATCGTCACTTGAGGTCGCTATCACGGTGATTTGATGAGACGTCGCCTTTTCATAATCAAGATTGTCAGCAACCGTCACAAGCCCCGTGCTTTCATCGATATCAAATAAGCCTGCCTCTTTGTCAGCCGCAGAGAAGCTATAGCTCACGACATCAGAGGTATCTTCATCATTAGCAAAAGCGCTAATCCCTACTTCATCACCAACATTCGCATTTTCTGACACGCGATTAGCACTATCATCGGTATCACTTAGCTCACCAACCGCACGGTCTTTATCACCGCCCTCAGCATCAGTTACCGCAATAGTGAATGCTTCACTACTACTTGAGCCGTCCGCTGAATCAGCAATTATCGTAATGGTATGAGAGGTTGCCGTCTCAAAATCTAGGTTGCCAGCAATCGTGACACCCCCCGTATTTGCATCAATGGCAAACAACGCGTCATCAAGGTCTGCTTGAGAGAGACGATAAACCACGTCATCACCATCTTCATCAGTAGCCAAGGCTGTGATACCGACTAATTTACCTACGATATCGTTTTCTGACACGCTGTTTTCAAGGTTATTTTTATCAGTCACTCCGCTGATAGCATGGTCAGTGTCACCATCTGGGCCTGTACCGCCAATTCCTTCATTGTTATTACCTACTGCAATAACAAAATCCCTGACACTGCTTGAATTATCCGTCGAGGTCGCTACAACTTCAATCCGATGAGACTCGGCGCTTTCAAAGTCCAAGTTACCTACTAGGGTTATCTCACCACTGGTGCTATCAATGTGAAATAAGCTCGCATCTGCGTATTTTGATGACAAGCTATACGTCACAACATCACCATCATCACTATCACGCGCGAGGGCGGTAACGCCTACTTTGGTGCCTGAAATCGCATTTTCTGAAATGGGTTCATCAGTACTATCATCATCGGTAATAGCGCTCACTGCATTGTCGCTGTCACCGCCACTGCTGCCGCCGCCAAGCCCGTTATCGTTATCACCGACATTAATGGTGAAACGCTGGCTCTCGCTTGAGCCATCCGCTGATCGAGCAATCACTGTTACCTCATGCGATTTCGCCGTTTCATAATCAAGCTCACCTTTAAGGCTTATCACCCCTGTGTCACTATCAATAACAAATAAGTCTGCTTGCTCATCCGCTATCGATAAACGGTACGTAATAGCATCATTATCTGCATCCGTTGCATTAGCTTGTATACCAACGCGCGTACCCGATACCGCATTTTCTGAGATAGCTCTGTTTTCAGGGTCTATATCAGTAATACCACTAATTAAGTTATCTGTATCTCCTGGCTCGCCGCCACCGCCAATACCCTTGCTGTTATCACCCACATCAATCACAAAGTCCTCATTGGCAGTTGAACCATCTGGCGACGTCGCCGTCACGCTAATTGTGTATTGCTTAACATCTTCGTAATCAAGTTCACCAATTAATGTCACCACACCTGTGTGACCATCAATAGTAAAGAGCCCTGCATCTTTATCTGCTTGCGATAAGCTATAAGTAATCGCATCATTGTCAGCATCACTCGCGAGTGCAGTAATACCCACTTGCGTATTAAGCGGCGCGTTTTCTGATATGACATTTTCACGTGCATCATTGTCACGAAGCATCTCAACCGCGTTGTCATTGTCGCCGCCACCAGTGCCGCCACCATAGCCGTTGTCGTTATCGCCTATATCAATGACAAAGTTATCTTGACTCGTTGACCCATCACCTGACATGGCAATAATAGTAATAATGTGCTGCTGTGCCACTTCAAAGTCTAAATCTCCAGCAACTGTAACTACACCCGTACTTGCATCTATCTTAAATAATCCAGCATTTAAATCGCTATCTGATAGATGATAGGTCACGGTATCTTCATCAGCATCTTTCGCGTTTGCGGTAATGCCAACAGCTGTACCTGCTACAGCGTTTTCTGATACAGGGCCGTTATCGGTAAGGTTGGCATCGGTCACTGGACCGATCGCGTTATCTGTGTCGCCGCTAGTACCTTCACCACCACGACCCTCTTCATTATTACCAACCAAAACTGTAAAACTTTGGGTAGACGTTGACCCATCATTGGAGCTGGCAATCACAATAAATTGATGACTGTCACTTTCTTCGAAGTTAAGCTCGCCCGCCAATTTTACAACACCGGTGTCAGGGTCTACTTCAAATAAACCAGCCTCGATATCAGTGTCCGATAAACGATAAGTAACCACATCGCCATCATCACTATCGGTCGCGTTAGCCTGAATACCGATGTCTGTACCGATTGGCGCATTTTCTGAAATTTTGCTTTCACGACTATCAATATCGGTAATGTCGCTCACTAGCGAATCTTTGTCGCCACCTCCGATTCCGCCAACGTTATTTTCAACGGTTATAGAGAAGCTTTCTGTCGCGGTTGAGCCATCGGTTGATGTTGCAATTACAGTTATTGAATGAGTTTGAGCAGTCTCAAAATCAAGATTTGCCGCGACACGAACAACACCTGTTGTTTTGTCGACACTAAATAAGGCGAAATCTCCTTCATTGGCCAAACTATAGGTAACGCTATCTGACACATCTTCATCTTTTGCAAACGCAGTAATCCCTACATCATCACCAATAACTGCATTTTCCGATACTGAGTTAACGGCATTGTCACTATCTATCACATCACCAACTAGGCGGTCTAAATCATGTGCTTCATCGGTGACATTAATGGTAAAAACTTTACTACTTGATGAACCGTCACTTGATACTGCAACTACGGTAATATCGTGCGTATTTTTAGTTTCAAAGTCGAGATTACCAGCAATGCGTACTTGTCCAGACGTTGGGTCAATGGAAAAGAAATTATCTGATTGGTTTTGGGCCGACAGACTGTAGGTAACTTCATCGCCATCTTTATCTTCTGCAAACGCTAATATGCCAACGGCTGTACCTACTGGATCATTTTCTGACACACTATTTGCTGTCACATCTTTATCGATAACTTGACTCAACGCATTATCTTTATCGCCTGTTTCTTCTCCGCCACCAATGCCGGTATTATTGTCTTCAACATTGATAACAAAGTCTTTTGCACTCGTTGTTCCATCGCTGGAGGTAGCAATAACTTCAATGATATGGGCTTTAGTCGTTTCGTAATCTAAATTCCCAGTTAACGTAATGACACCAGTGGAAGAGTCGATGTTGAATTTTACAGCATCTTCATATTTGTCAGACAGGCTGTAAGTGACAACATCGCCATCCTCATCGGTTGCAAATGCTGTAATACCGATCGGTTGGCCAAGCGTTGCATTTTCCGAAACAGGGCCTTGTGTAAGGTCTGTATCTGTTATCTCTCCAATCTGATTGTCTTTATCGCCTGTGTCAGTCCCACCACCAAGGCCTTCATTGTTATTACCAACCTGGATGGCAAAACTTTGCATCGAGGTAGAGCCATCAGTTGAAGAGGCAATCACTTCAATGTTATGAACTTCTGCCGTTTCAAAATCCAAATTGCCAATAAGGCTTATCACCCCAGTATTTATGTCAATAGCAAACACGCCATTTGACTCGTCTTGCGCCGAAAGGCGATAAGTTACATCATCGCCATCACTGTCAACTGCCTCAGCCGTGATCCCGACAAGCGTGTTAACAGGTGCATTTTCTGAAATTGGGCGATTTTCTGGATTAACATCACTGATCTCCCCCACCGCGTTATCTTTATCGCCAGTCTCTGTGCCGCCGCCTATACCGTCATTGTTGTTACCAACGTTAATCACAAATGCTTCAATTACCGTTGAGCCATCGCTCGATTTGGCCGTAATATTAATGGTGTATTCGTTTACTTTTTCAAAATCTAACTCACCGATTAAAGTAACTACGCCAGTTTTATTATCAATGGCAAAAATACCATCGCTAACGTCTTTGTCCGATAAATGGTACGTAATGTCATCGCCATCTTGATCTTTTGCTAGTGCCGTAATACCCACTTGAGTGTTAACAGGTGCGTTTTCTGATATTTCATTGTCTCGTGCATCAATATCACGAAGCATTTCCACCGCGTTGTCGGTGTCACCACCTCCGCCATTTCCGTTATCGTTATCACCAACGTCAATATCAAAGGTCTTCTGCGAGGTTGAACCATCACTAGAGGTCGCGATTACTGTTATTGAGTGACTTTCAGCGGTTTCAAAGTCTAGATTACCAGCAAGCGTCACAACTCCGTTATCAGGATGGATGGCAAAGAGATGGTTGTCTCCATCGGTAGCTAATGAATACGTGATCGTGTCGCCATCAGGGTCTTGAGCAAAGGCTTGAATACCGACGATAGTGCCAGGTAGCGCATTTTCAGAAATAGGACCATTAGTAGCCACATCGATGTCTGTTACATCTCCAATAGGTCTGTCTTTGTCACCTGTTTCGCTGCCGCCACCCGTGCCAAAACTATTATCGCCCACTGTAATAGTGAATGCGCTAGAAGATACACTTCCGTCTTCAGAATCTGCAAAGATAATAATTTGATAATTTGATGCAGTTTCATAATCCAAATTACCAATCAAAGTCACTTTACCACTAGTCTTGTCAACGCTAAATATTCCGTTATCGAGGTCAGCTTGCGACATCCTATAACTTACACCATCTCGATCTAAATCTGATGCATGGGCTGTGATCCCAACATAAGTACCTACCTCTGCATTTTCAGAAATTAAGCTGTTATTGATTTGATCACTGTCTGAAACCCCACCAATATCATGATCTTTATCACCAGTTGTACCCTCGCCACCAGCACCATACTCATTATTGCCAACGTTGATAATGAAAGTTTTAGTTGCAGACGTAGTATCGCTAGATGTTGCAATAACCGTGATGTTATGGGAAACCTGGGATTCAAAATCTAGATTGCCAATTAATGTCACAACCCCCGTATTCGCATCAATTGCAAAGAGATTGTCGGTTACATCCTTAGCGCTCAACGTATAGGTTACTGTGTCGCCTAAATCAGGGTCAATTGCCTGGGCTTTAATACCAACTTGCGTATTAATTGGCGCATTTTCAGATATAAAGTTATCACGCTCAACATCATTGGCATCTGGGTAGGTGGAATTGTCAATATCAACGATAGGACCGATACCTTTACTGCCCACTTCAATATTGAAATTATTAACACTGCTAGAACCATCACTGCTAGTTGCGATTACCTGAGCTACATGCACGGTTCCTTGGATGTCGAGTTTAGTAGGATCGCTAATAAAAATTTTACCGCTCTCCCCATCAATACGTAGCAATCCATCTAAGTTATCTAATAATTGATAAGTTATCTCGTCTCCATCGAGATCTTCAGCATGAGCATTCACACCTGTATACGTATCTTTTAAACTATCACTTGCCACAATATTAGGTCGAATATCACTGTCAGATAGCGCACCGATAGTATGTTCTGTTGGATGTTTTATTATCGTGTCTGACACGACTCCCGCATTGCGTGCTTGATCTGTAATTGACATCGAAACTGTCAGTTCACCATCATTTAGGCCGCTGAGATCAATGCTGTTAACCGTAATTACTCCTAAACTAACAGTAATATCGCCAGCAGAAATAGTCACGTCAGGGTTACTGCCGTCACTAATTACAATACTATTAATGATTGCATTCGATTCTATAAAACCCGTTAGGCCAATAT
The DNA here is from genome assembly GCA_913060565.1 of uncultured Gammaproteobacteria bacterium. GTDB lineage: Bacteria > Pseudomonadota > Gammaproteobacteria > Enterobacterales > Psychrobiaceae > Psychrobium. Next base: position 8,347 of record CAJXRU010000100.1, read on the forward strand.
CAGAAACTTCAGTGTCATTAATAAATTCGTCAGTTTGGTTGAAACGTATATAGTTACCTTGGCTATCTTCAGCGCCTTGTCTACCACCTCCCGTACCCGGTGCTGTCGTATCAATAATGACAGAAAATGGTTGGCTTACCTCACCGGTGTTGCCAGCTTTATCAGTTTGCTGAGAAGTAAATTGATGCTCGCCCTCAGTCAATGGTATTGTGATTTGATGTTCCCATTCCCCTTGCCCATTAGCCGAAACAATCGCTATCGAGTTACCGTCTTGATCAAAGATCTCTATTGATGCACCGGACTCGGCATTTGTTCCTTTGATAAGAGGTAAAGCGTCATTGGAGTAATCATTCGATTCCAACGTAACATCGTGCGAACTTGCATCATCAATTAATTTAAAAGTGGCTATTTGTGGCGCATTGACATCGAATGTAAATTCAATTGCATTACTGGTTGCAGACACGTTACCTATTTTATCAATAACGTTTGCTTCAATAACATACAAACCATCAGCGGTTGAAGCTGTTAAAATTGACGACCTAAGATCAATAATCTTAAATCCATCTTCAATTTCTTTTTGGCCGATATTTACTAAGGCAACGATCGACGCACCACCATTTTGTGGCGTTAATTCAAACTTTACATAGTCGCCAAATCGTGTGCCTTGTGGCAGTGACACAGTAAAGGGAACAGCTTCGCCATTTTGAACAGAATCATAGTCAGCTTTATTGATGTATGAATCGCCAGTGGCCACTGAAACTTCGATCAAATTGGCAACTGGTTTCTCATCAGTCCCGTTTATCCCAGCCTTTTCACCAGGCGCGAGCGTGTCGACAATAACTTCAAACTTTTCACTGCTGCTGCTCTTATTTCCAACTTCATCCGTTATATAGGCGTGGATATCTAATGTTTGTTCGCCACTTAAATCATGGTTATTAAAATTGATTGCAACGTTATTTGTATCTAAATCTTCTTGGGTGATGGTATGAGTGATTGTTTCGAGAATCCCATCGGCATTTTCAAGAACGATGGCAAGTTTATCCTGAATCAAAACACCAGGGGGTAAGGTAATTTCTACATCTAAGCCATTATCTAATTCCGACTTGTCGACACCAAAATTGCTTGATTCAGGAACGTCAATTGTCGGCGCACTTGGCGCTACGGTATCGACAGTTACATTAAGTCCATTACTTCGAGCGCTTGTATTTCCTGCAGGATCCGTTAACTCAACACTAATTTCATAATCACCATCGTTTGCAAAATATAACGGCGCAATATCAATTTGTAATTGCTCGCCTGCAACTACGGATTCTAAAATAGGAACAAGTATTGAATTCTCTTGGGCACCTGTGTTTATAAAGACTTTTATAAAATCGCCGATCTCAACGCCATCTCCCATGGTGACGAATAGCGTAGTAACAGAATCAAAAGATTCGGCGTTAAGACCTTGTACTATGACTTGGTTAACATTCAAGCTTGGCGCATTGCCAATGTCGTAATCGCTGGTAAATTGGAATGTATCACTGATTGATGATTCATTTCCCGCAATATCTGTCACGATGGCAGTAACAGAGAAGTCCCCTTGATTGGCTAATAGGAGGGCAGATTCAATCTCAAAGTTGACGAACCCTGTACTCAACTGGCTATCATCGACGACAATGGACAATGGTTTTACAACACCATTAGGTAACGTTAGGGCCAGTGATACGGTATCACCAGTATTCGTCCCGCTTGGAAGTCTTACGAAAATAGCTGTTCCATCGCTGGCTTCTTCCAAATTTAGTCCGGAATTAGCTTCTTGTATCTCAATAATCGGTGCGCTATAAATATCGCCATTTTGGCCAGGAGCGATGGTATCTACTGTAAACGTCGAAATATCAGCAAGGTCAGATTTATTCCCTTTAGCATCAAATAAATATATTTCAGGGGAAACGCTACCTTGGGCATTACCGCGCGGAATGTTTACGCTAAACTCTTGTTCTGTCAGCATTTCAGGAGATATATAAAATCGAATCCCGTCAACTTCAAGGTAATCTCCAATCTCTAGGTCATTATCAGCAATGGTGATTCGATAGCTAATGGTGTCTGCACTACCAATTTCCTGTTTATTGAGAATGCCATCTGCATTAGTATCTTGACTTAAGCTAACGATTGGTTTTTCTGGCGCAATGGTATCTAGTGTTGTTCCTTGGTAGATAACAGCTGTTGTTTGCCCGTTTTCGATGACCTTTACCGATAATTGAATAAATCCTTGAGGTAAGTTCTCCAGCTCAGACGTAGAAAGGACTAAAGAATAGTTTCCGTCAATAATACTGACGTCTTGAAAAACTTCACTGGTGAAAAACAAGGCTGAAAATTCTATTTGAATTGATGAGTCTGGATGATAATCAGTCACCGTACCCGATATAGTAATTTGTCCGTCAACTACTGATAAACTAGGGTCTGTTATCGTAAGTTGGGGAGAGTAAGTGGTTTTAAGAATTGACGAGACAGGGTTGCGATTAAGATTTTCTGAAAAGTCTTCTGCGTTATTAACAACCTCTGCCTGAATTAACCCAGGCGCTTTAATTACCGCGGTGTCATTTCTTAATGATGCCAAAAACTGAGTGACGTGATTGGCCAACACACTGTCTCCAGCGGCGGTTTCAATTTCAATTGCTTTATCTAGCAACTCAAGGTCACTATCCGACAGAGATAGGAGTTCAACATCCTCATTTTGTACCGGCGTAACTTCAGCTTGTAAATTCAATACAGGCTCAATGACAGCCTGACTCCCATCCAAATAAATGACCGTAAACTGCGAATCAGGAGAAAGTACTAGTACAGTGCCAGCATCTAATACTTGACCGACTTTAATTGCTTGATTGGTTGCTTCGTTGACGGCAGTTTTTTCAACGCTAATGATCATTGCGTTTTGTGGAATGACGAAGTTACTCATGAGGTAAATCCTTTACTCAGTAATAAATACAAATTTAAAATCAATAAGTTAAACATAATTCACTTCATTATGTTTATCACTTATTAGTGCTAAATCTGCTTATTTAATAAACCCTCCAAATGAATAAGTACGGCGAAATAGGTCATCTCATCTTATTAGGTAGTATCACATTTGGCAGCTGTGGATTTATTGTTAAATTTAACAGTAAGTTAAATGTACAGTCTCTGATCTCGTAGTGCAATAAATCGGCGTCAAAATAAGCAGAATGGAGTAGATATCCGTCCGTTTTAATCTAAAAACTCATCCCATAAAAAAAGCCACTATCGGATAACCGATAGTGGCTTTTTCAATCAAAAAATTTGATTATTTTGACTTAGCTAAATCTAACATCAATTCATTCATTTTGTTAATGAAGCCAGCTGGATCTTCAATCGAACCGCGCTCAGATAATTGAGCTTGACGATATAAGACATCAACCCATTTTTCAAAACGTGCGTCGTCTTGCTCATCAGCCAAATGTTTAACTAAAGTGTGCTCAGGGTTGTACTCAAAGATAAATTTCGTTTGAGGTACTGGCTGACCAGCAGCTTCCATCAACTTTATCATTTGGCTCGTCATATCTTGACCATCTGACACAATACAGCTTGGCGTGTTGGTCAAACGATGAGAAACACGTACATCTTTAACTTCTTCACCCAATGCCGCTTTGATGCGCTGAGTTACAGATTCTAATGATTTCTCAACTTCTTCTTGCTTAGCTTTAGTCTCTTCATCAACATCGCCCAAGTCTAAATCAGACTTAACGACAGATTGGAATGATTTTTCGCTGTATTGTGTTAAATGACTCATTAACCATTCGTCAATGCGATCTGACATCAGCAAAACTTCAAAACCACGAGCACGTAATTGCTCAAGATGTGGGCTGTTTTTAGCTGCTTGGAAACTATCTGCAGTAATATAGTAGATTGCATCTTGACCTTCAGCCATACGAGAAATGTAATCTTCTAGTGAAACGTTTTGCTCTTCAGTGTCATTATGTGTTGACGCAAAGCGCAATAGTTTTGCAATAGCTTCTTTGTTGGCTGCATCTTCGGCCGGACCTTCTTTAAGTACTTGACCAAATTCTTTCCAGAATGATTGATACTTATCGCTGTCTTTCTTGCCCATTTTTTCAAGCATTTGTAGCACACGTTTAGTACATCCACTGCGCATTTGCTTAGTTACACTATTTTCTTGCAAGATTTCACGTGATACGTTTAACGGTAAATCATTTGAGTCGACTAACCCCTTAACGAAGCGTAAATACGTTGGCATAAATTGCTCAGCGTCATCCATAATGAAAACACGTTGAACGTAAAGTTTTAAGCCACTATTTCCTTCGCGGTTATACATATCCCATGGCGCCTTAGCAGGAATGTACAATAAACTTGTGTATTCCAGTTTACCTTCAACTTTATTATGTGCCCAAGTCAGCGGATCTTGAAAATCATTTGCTACGTGCTTGTAGAATTCTTGGTAGTCGTTATCTTCAAGTTCAGATTTACTTAATGTCCATAGTGCAGTCGCTTTGTTAATAGCTTCCCAATGTGCAGGCACTGCTGGTACATTGTCACCCTCTTCGACTTCAACCTCAGCAACTTCTTCTTTGAACATTTCAACGCTTACTGAGATGTGATCAGAATATTTGCCGATAACTTGCTTAAGACGGTAGTCATTTAGGAACTCATCTTCTTCTTCGTTTAAGTGAAGAATGATTTCAGTACCACGTTCTTCTTTTACGATGTCAGTTAGGTCAAAACTGCCCTTACCTTCTGACTCCCAACATACGGCTTGATCACTGCTCTCGCCCGCTTTACGTGTATTAACAACAACTTTTTTAGCAACAATAAACGCTGAATAGAAACCAACGCCAAACTGACCAATTAGTTGACTATCTTTAGCTTGGTCGCCAGACAGGTTTTCAAAAAATTCTGCTGTACCTGACTTAGCAATAGTTCCTAGATGATTAATAACATCATCACGAGACATACCAATACCATTATCACTAATCGTAATCGTACGTGCTTCTTTATCAAACCCAATACGAACACGAAGATCACCGTCACCTTCATAAAGGCTATTATCTTCTAACGCTTTAAAACGTAATTTGTCGGCAGCATCTGCTGCATTTGATACCAATTCACGAAGAAAGATTTCTTTATTTGAATACAGTGAATGGATCATCAATTGTAAGATCTGGGTTACTTCCGTTTGAAAGCCGTGAGTTTGTGTTGTTTCTGACATGCTTAACTCCAAAATTTAATATCATCATCATGCGTATTTAAGTAAAGGTAACGTACGCTTAGCATTAGTTATGGGGATAGCAATATTCTTTTCAACTCAATGAAAGAAAAAAACTGCTATTTTTTGCGAGATATAAAAAAACCGAGCATAAAACTCGGTTTTTTCTCGAAGACTAAGTTATCTAGAACATGTCATTAGGCATTGCCATCATCGAACTAACACCTGCCTTTATGGATTTTGCGAAGGCGCATTGTTTTGGTAATAAGCGTGCAAAAAAGAACTCTGACACTAATAGTTTATTTTCTAAGTAAGGGTTGTCACTAGTTGCTTGCGCATTAACAACACTTGTTGACGTCAAACACCACATGTAAGCACATGCGGCATAGCCAAACGCATTCAAATAATCAACAGCGTTGCCGTTGAGCTCATTGCCGTCACTTGCGCGCTCCAACACAATACTAGTTAATTCATCAAGCGTGTCCATTGCCAGCTCAAGTTCATGATACATTGCTGCTAATCTTGTATTAGTAGCTTGTTCACCTTGATTAAAGTCAACAATATTTGCACGTACCTCTTGACTGAATATTTCGTAATCTTTACCGCCATTGGCAGCGACTTTTCGGCCAATTAAATCAAGCGCTTGAATTCCGTTGGTGCCTTCATAGATTTGAGCAATACGCACATCACGCACTAGTTGCTCCATACCCCATTCTCTAATATAACCATGGCCACCAAATACTTGCTGTCCAAGTATGGTTGATTCTAATCCCAAATCGGTAAAAAACGCCTTAGCGACAGGTGTAAGCAAGGCCACTAAACTAGATGCTTTTGCCACATATTCTGGATTATCGCTAAACTTGGCGATGTCTAATTGTTTTGCGATATACAAAGCAAATGCACGGCTTCCTTCATTATTCGCACGAGCGGTTAGCAGCATGCGTCGAACATCGCCATGAACGACGATAGGATCAGCTGCTTTTGATGCATCACGTAATTCTCCAACTCCTTTACTTTGCAGGCGCTCTTTTGCATATTGTGCAGCACCTTGATATGCCATTTCACCGCAACCAATGCCTTGAATACCAATTGATAGACGCTCATAGTTCATCATCGTAAACATACAAGCGAGGCCTTTATTTAATTCACCAATAAGATACCCTTTAGCACCATCAAAATTCATGACACACGTAGCGGATGCTTTAATTCCCATTTTATGTTCGATAGATCCACATGACACGTTATTAGCATGCGTGGATTGACCATTTTCAACGATTAACTTTGGCACTAAAAATAATGAAATGCCACGTGCGCCATCTGGTGCATCAGGTAATTTAGCAAGAACTAGATGAATGATATTTTTGGTTAAATCGTGTTCGCCACCCGTAATGAATATCTTGGTACCAGTCACATCATAACTACCATCGTTATTTGGTACTGCCTTTGTTTTAATAAGCCCTAGATCGGTTCCGCTGTGTGGCTCGGTCAAACACATTGATGCGGACCAATGCCCACTATACAAATTTGGTAAATAGGTTGTCTTTAACTCTTCGCTACCATGAGCATTTAATGCTAAACAAGCGCCCGCAGTCAATGTTGGATACAACGTAAATGAGCTATTAGCGGCATACATCATTTCATCAAACAGAACACCAAGCATTTTCGGCATCCCCATGCCACCATAATCAGCCTCGCCACATAGTCCGCCCCAACCACCTTGCGCAAATGTATCAAATGCTGCCTTAAACCCAGTCGGTGTAGTGACTTTGCCGTCTAGCCAATTAGCACCTTCTTCATCGCCGCTGCGATTAAGAGGAGCCACTAGATTACTAGCAAGTTTTCCACCTTCTTCAAGAATTGCTTGCGCGGTATCGATATCAACAGCATCCGCCAATGCTGGAATATTTTGCCATAATTGTTCAACGTTAAAGACATCTGAGAGAAGGAAATTCATATCTTCTAATGGTGGGGTAAACTCGGTCATGGCATTTTTCCTATTATTATTAAACGGCACTTTAAAACATACGTTTAAATATATAACAAAAATTCAAAGAGGTGAATATGCGATTGCAGATTATTCATTAAACTTTAGTATTTCTCTTGCGAGTGAAAGTATTGAGATACAAAAAAGCCGCTCTAAAAGCGGCTAGCGTATTGGTCATTAAGTCATTAACTTAAAGACTGATTAATATCGGCTAACACTTGTTGTGGTGCATCAGATTGAGTAATAGGTCTTCCTATTACTAAGTAATCACTGCCCGCTGCTACAGCTTTCTCCGGTGTCATAATTCGTTTTTGGTCACCGACAGCGCTTCCGGCTGGTCTTATACCTGGAGTAATCAATTGAAAATCATCACCAAGAACTGATTTTAGTCGCGTTGCTTCTTGCGCAGAACAGACAACACCATCCAAACCACATTCTTTAGTTAACGATGCCAAACGTAATACGTGTTCGTCCAATTGGGTGTCAACACCGATCAATGGAAGCTCAGATTGCTCCATGCTTGTTAACACCGTTACTGCAATTAAGATTGGTGCTTTATCTCCATAAGAAATAAGCGCTTCTTTAGCTGCTCGCATCATTTTTTCACCGCCACTTGCGTGAACATTCACCATCCAAACACCAAGCTCCGCCGCAGCAGTGACTGCTTTTGCAACCGTATTGGGAATATCATGAAATTTTAAATCCAAAAATACATCAAACCCTTTGGCTGTCTCTTATACACATCTGACGCTGCCGACGAAGAGGATAG
>CAJXRU010000101.1 GCA_913060565.1 uncultured Gammaproteobacteria bacterium
CGAGATCATGCCTAGTCTCGTGGGCTCGGAGATGTGTATAAGAGACAGGTATAAGACGGCGCCATCATTATGGCACTTTTCTAAAATACCAATAATGTCGTAGATAACTTGAATATCGATACATTGCAGAATTTCTATTAAGTCTTGTAAGTATGTTTTTACTACACAGTTCATTTCTATTACCTTTGTTTTTTCACTTAACTAAAGAGTCAAAATCAGCTCTTGTAAACACCTCAAGAGCTCCTCCCCTAGTAGCATTTACTATTCTGATTCCGAGACTTTCTGCCTGTTCTCTAGCTTTGGTATATTCACCAATACTATTTTCAAGTCTTGGTTCAACCCATAAATCTCCCACCTGCCGATAATCTTGGTGGAAATGGTTCACCTCCCCTTGACCAATCAAGTAGGGTGAACTTTTTTGTTGATTGAAAAAATATGTAAAATCTACACCCAATAAATATATTTCTTCTACCCCCATATAACAAAGCATTTGTAACATTCCGTAGACCACAGACTCACCACCGAAAATACCAGTCAACATATCTGAAGAAAACTCTCTTTCGAATCCAATTTTACTACTAAGTGCTTCATAATGAATTGCTTTTGCGATTCTCTTATGATTATCTAGATAGGCCTCAGGGAATATCATCTGTGAGCTATCGAGAAACTCACTAACATCATCTATATACTCAGCAATATCAAGTGGATCTTCAATTGTATATAATGTTGGCCTCCACGAAGTATTTTCAAACGCCAAAAATATTTTATTGCACGCAAATGTAATTTCCTCTGATAGCCTATTCAAATCAGAATTTTTTAATGATGGACCTGTACCGATGATAAAAGCTCTCTGCCCTTTATATTTATTTTTTAGCGATAGTAAACGATATGAATTAATAGATAGTGGAATACCTAATACCGACTGATACTTCTGAAGTTTTACCTTAACATTTCTTTTATAACGTTTTATCGATTGAATAAAACTATAAAAACGCGCAGCTAACCTTCCTTTAAAATCATCGTTAAAAACAAACTTTCTTCTCCAAAGTATTTCAATGATTAAAGTCGGTGCTTTAGTTATTAACCTATTAATTTCAAGCCAATAATTAGGGCTGATAATCAATACTAAATCTGGCTTTTGGCAATGATAGTTTTGAAAATTATAAATACCATCACCTTCTTTATTTCCATCAATAAACCCAACAAAATTTACATCTGCTTTTTGTAAGGAGGAGAACAAGCTTGCAGACAATGCATTAGCAGGAGCAAGCATAACTCTTTTTCCTTGAAGACGATTTATATCTAATTGTTTAAACATAATTTTTATTAAAATTCCACTTCATATTACGTCAACTAGATAACAGTTAACTCAGGGTGAGACTTTGCAAATATATCTTCGATAGCGCGTTTATAATTTACGGCTGAGATAACAATCGTTTCGATTGAAGTAGCATCAAAACTTTCAGGAGAACATACTGGAATATCGTCAACAAATCTAATGCTTTGTGCATTTTTATCTACTATAAATAACGGCTTATTTTTCTCACCAATAATGTTTAGTAATTGATGGCATAATGTTCCCGCGCCATAAATCGCATAATCAGCGTCCTGACTTACAATATCAAAAACGTTAAATAACCATTGTTCATCGAAATACTTTTTTGTACGTTCTGACATAAGCAGTCTTCTATCTATAATATCTTGCGGCAACCAACTTATAGAAGAATCCGTTATATAAGGTTCTATACATTTAAATAAAACATCAGAAACCTTATAATTCGTCTCTTTTAACTGTTTACACAATGCATTCGCTTCCGCACCGTCTATATGGTTATTATTTACAAGTATAAAAGTGGCAATTTTCTTACCACATTCTTCCAGTTTTTCATTCGCCGATACTGAAAGTTTTGTTAATTGTAACCAGCCCTGAATCAAGGCACTAACTAAATCCTTTTCTTTGGCGAGGACTAAGTACTCACTTAATCTTTCAGACCAAACATCAATTCTTGTGCGTCGCATGGCCTTAACATTCATTGACATACTACCTGCCCGCTTGCGATATCGAACGCCTATTGATTGAACACATAAAACGTCAATATTCTTAACAAGCAATCTCAAATGCAAATCATAATCTTCATGCCCTCCCTTCACCAGATCTGATTCATCAAATCCATTGATCGCAAGAAGAACGTGCTTTGGATATAAAAAGCAGTGAATAGGCGCAATGTTAATCAGCAAAATTGATTCTTGCGGATTCCCAAACTGTGGATAATTTATAAATGTGGTGCCTGACTCTTCGTCTAATTCCTCATACCCTATGACACTAAGTAAATAGTCAGAGCCCCCAACACTATTCAATTGTTTAGTCAGACAGTCCGATAAAAGCTCATCATCAGCATCAAGAAATTTTATCCACTTCCCTTTCGATAATTCAATACCACGATTACGCGCAGCCGACAAACCTCTATTTTCTTGACGGCAAATAGTTAATGAAAATGAGTACTTTTTAGATACTGTAAGTTCCTCGTCAGAACCATCATCAATAATAATAACTTCAAAAGATTGTTGAAGGTTTTGACTTTCAATAGAGTCTAAAGCACGTTGTATAAAATGCCCGTGGTTGTAGCATGGGATAACAATGCTTAGTAATGTATTACTCACATCAAATCCTCCAAAAACTCTATATCAAGATCATATTGAGATAATTTATTTTGTAGCAGAGATTTACGACCTATAACAGTGACTAAAACCTTACCTTGAAAACCTTCTAAGTAACTAATTCCGTAAATTTTAATGCCGTTAAACGTCGTGTTTTTTAATTCAGGATTAATATCAACAATGGCAGAACATTGCTGTTTTAAATACGCAATTACAAATTCCATCCCGCTACCCGCGCCATAAAGCACAATATTTTCATTACTTTTTAACCTATTCATTGATTTCAAAAATCGATAAATAAATTGCTGTGGTTCCTGCGTACTTTCAATAGACGTTACATTTCGATTACAATCGCTAGTAAGTATATCGCTAAAGCTTATTACTGTTTGTTGTCCGATATGTAGGTCAGGGTAATCTTCAGACAATGCGTCAAAAAGAACTTGAGGTAATTGATTTAAAAAATTCACTAACTGATTCAATCGTATGGCTTTACTTGTGCTTTTATTACAATGTTTTTTTAAAGCGCGACCATACATAGCCATCTGTATAATATGTGCGTTGTAGCTAGGAGAAGCATCAGAAAATACTGGAATACCATCATCACTAATATATTTTACGCTTCCCACCGTTTCACCAACACAAAACTCTAACATTGGCCGAAATTTAGCTAACGTTTCTAATGCAAAACTGTTATTTGTATTTGAAGCAATATATGCATTTTTATGGCTTTCTACATTAGTACTACAAAACAGGGACAGTGAAAATTCATTATCGATTGAATCTTTAAGTTTCTCTCTGATTTGCCCTCGCCACCCTATATCGACTAAATGAACACGTTCCTTTTGCCCAAAATACTGCCTCAAATATTTAACAACATTGATACGTCGTTGACTAATACAAGAGTCAAATAATGTTTTTAATTGCTCATCATCGACAATTGCTTTTGTAATTTCTGACGTAAATATTTGACTTTGATATAGCTCATTATCGATGATAAATTTTTCTAGTGCTTTACTAAATGGCGAATCATAAAGCCCATAAACCGTCACAAGTCCCCAAATACCTTCAGACTTATGTTCAACATTAATGTAGCTAATAACACTATTATCAAGCTCAAAGGTAGATAATTGATTTGCAATTGGTCGATTAATATATAAATAACTAATGTTATTCAGCCCTAATCGACAAGCCAATTGATATAGGGCATGACCATCACGCCCTAGGAAAAAAGAGTGGTTATTCTGTGTTTCTTGTAGTTCTAGTAAGAAATCAATTAATACAGGACCTAAATAATCACTCCCAAACCTAGCTAATGACCTGAGGTGTTCCAATGGTTGAGTAGGAATAAACATCCTAGATTCTATTCCCAAAGATTTGGCCATTTCTATATCAGAATAACGATTATCGCCAATATGGATCAATTGATGACATTCGATTTTTTCATTCTCTAATACTTTTTTAAATAAATTACCACTGGCTTTATTGAGTTTCTCTTCACCTGACAGATAAATAGGTAAATCAAATTTATCAAGTCCAATATTTTTCAAAAACAGCTGAAAATGCTTAACAGAATAATAAGTGTCACTTGTGATACAAATTTTTCTGACTGACTTTAAGTTTTCAATCCATTCTGTAACACCTTGATGAAAAACTAAATTATTTGCTTCCTTTTCCACTAAAGCATCACAAAATTCATTTGCGGACTGTGCAGACAATCCTAAAGCTTCAAAAGCACACTCATAAATTGAAATTAATGAGGCTTCTTTATCAAACCCTTGCTGGAAAGTTTTAAACCTAACAATAGCTTCACTTTCATCTTTTGCTTCGATAAATTCATTGTAATTGATTTTAGGAGCCAGTAAGTCTTCAACACACTCTTTCAGCAAATCAGTTTCAGGTCTAATTCGCCAAACAATAGTGTCAAAAAAATCGAGTGAAATTAACTCGTATTGTTGCAGTGCTTCAACATTTGATTCAACAAAGTTAATAGTTTTAAATTCGTTCACCAGCTATCTTGTTCCTGTATATGAGTTTTACTCACTGGCGTTCCAAATGCCACACTTTCTGTAACCTTACAGCCGATAATTGAACTGAAGTACTTTGGCTCAGCCCCGTTAGCAGGCCTAATGGAACGTATATGTTCTCTTGTTATCGTTGTACCAGCTGCTAAACCTTTAACAAAATACAACGAACGACGGTATTTTAAGTTTTCCTTTTCACGCTCGGTGCGCTCATAATTCACTTTCCCTAGTGACGACCATGCTTGTTGTGTGTCTCTACAAAGTACACTTAGCTCTTGCGGTTCAATAGAGAAATCACTGTCTGGGCCTTTATCGTCACGCGATAAGATGAAGTGTTTTTCTATGACCTGAGCACCAAGCGCTGTCGCTGTAATTGCTGCAATATTTCCCAGTGTGTGGTCAGACAAACCAGCGACGACACGATGCTTATTTGCAATGTCTTGCATAGTTAATAGGTTAGTCTGCTCTATTGGCGTGGGATAACTACTAATACAATGTAAAATGGCGAGCTCTTCGATTCCAGCAGTCTGAATAACCTCAACTGCGTCAGCAATCTCTTGCTCACTTGCCATCCCTGTAGACATAATTATTGGCTTACCAGTTTTTGCGATAGCTTCAATAAGTGGAATGTCAACAATTTCAAAAGAAGCAATTTTATAGGCTGGGGTATTGAGTGATTCGAGTAAATCAATTGCGGTTTGATCGAACGGCGTTGAAAATATTGTGATGCCAACTTCTTTAGCATAATCAAATAACTCTTGATGCCACTCATAAGGAGTGTGAGCCCAATCATATAAGTCATATAACTTGTAACCATCCCACAAACCACCCTTGATCATGAATTCGTCATTGTCACAATCAATTGTCATAGTATCAGCAGTATAGGTTTGCAATTTGATGGCATTAGCACCACTTTTCTTGGCAGCTAGTATGGTTGCTTTTGCCGTTTCAATCGAGCCATTATGATTAGCCGAAAGTTCAGCGATAATATAAGGTTTACACCCTTCTCCAATCATTGTGCCGTCAATTTCAAATTGTTCTTTAAAGCGATGCGTTGACATTAGGCAGTGCTCCCTGCATCAATGGTCAACGTTGTTCCAGTGACAGAGCTAGCACCGCTACTTAATAAATAACTTACGCCTTGCGCCACATCATCACAGCTTATTAGTGATTTAAGCGCACTGCGGCGAGCAATAGAGGCAAGCTTTTCATCATCTAGTTCACCGGTCATCTGTGTTCTCATAAAACCCGGTGCAATAGCATTCACCGTGATTTTTGCTTTTCCGACTTCTCGTGCTAATGATTTAGTAAAACCAACTAATGCCGCTTTACTTGCCCCATAAACTGATAACCCACTGTATCCTGTTTCTGCAATAATCGAAGAGACATTTATCACTCTTCCTTGCTGATTCATAAGCATGGGCCGAATTAAGTATTTAGTAAGAATGATAGGAGCTTGAACATTTACACTCAATAAGTGACCAATATCATTATCATGCATAGTCGCCAGTACACCGTCACTACCGATTGCCGCATTATTAACTAGGCCGTAAATTCGACCGTACTTTTCTGCTATTTCTTTTGCAAGCTGATGAATGCCATCGAGGTTTGTAAAGTCAAACGCATGAAAGAATAACTGTTCAGGAAATTGTTCAAGTAACGCCGAAAATGATTCATTACTATTCCTTGCTACGGCAACAATGCGGTAACCCTCTCTTAGTAATTTTTCACAAATGGCAAAACCAAGGCCACGAGTGGCACCAGTGACCACAACAACTTTCATAGTGTTTAATTCCTAGTCACTTTTGTGTTGTGACTCAATGCTATCTCTTGTTTAAAAAACAATAACATAGGTACTTCATGTTTCTGTAATATTTTTCGCATTTTAGCTATCAAGTGCTGTTTAAATGACGATTCATCAACAACCTTGTATGCCGGAACTATATCTGCTGCGACCAGCTGACCCATTATTGGATTGCTTTTAGCAAACACTCTCACGTCATCAACGTCTTCCAAAGCTCTTATCTTTGTTTCGACCGACTCAGGAAAAACTTTATTGCCACCGACGTTTATTACACCATGCTCTCGGCCTAAAAAGAAAATGCGCTCACCATCCTGCCTAACAAGATCACCAGAATTAATCATTATGCGTTGTCCATTCTTTGTGACATCAGCACCAAGGAGCCATAAATAGCCATCCTGTACTTCAAGCTGCCCATCAACCAATAACGCTTTAGGGAATCCACTTTTTCCATCTCGAACACTAAAGCCAACACCGGCTTCGGTTGAGGCATAAACATGGCGAACTTTTGCAGTGGGAAAAGCTAGTTTTAGTTGTTGTAAAATAATGTCGTCAACAATTTCACCGCCTAAGGTTATATGTGAAAGCGAGAGTGATTTAAAACTATCAGTCATTAACACCCTACGCCAGTATGACGGGGTTGCTGACAACGCATCGACTTTCGACTCTACAAAACTTTTAATTATTTCATCTAATTGTTGATGTTTTGATACAACTAACACTCCATTGCCAAGCAATGCTTGTAGAATAACTTGCAAACCAGCAAATCTGGATTGTTGATATAACAGCCCCCAACGCAAGCTCGTTCCAAATTGACCGGACGTGACCTTTGAAGATAATTCAGCGAGAGAATGTGCAATAAGCTTTGGCTTAGCTGTTGTGCCAGAGGTTAGCAGGCACCATTTTGTTAATTGAATATCAGATAAAGAAGTATTTGTATCGAAGTTTTTTATTCCAGAATCGAGAACCAATACTGCACTGTCTTGCGGTAGCTGCGTTAAATCATTTAAATAAACGAGGTCATCTTCACTTGCCAGTAATATTTTTGATGCAAAACCGTCTAATGCACAAAGCCATAGGATAAATTCTATTTTATTCGACAGTGCCAATATTATGGCTTTTCCTTTAAATTGCGAATAAGCACCACGAATGTTAATTGCAGCCTCAATAACTTCACTTACTGACCAATTACGCGCTTCATCAATTAATAAAACTGAAGTTTTTTCTCTGTGATTTAGCATCTCCAAGAGAGAGTGATTATTATTTTGCTGATTCATAAATAGCAACAAACTCGCCAAAGGTTCTAGGATAAATAACCTCTGTCATATCACTAAAAGGATCTAGACCTTGTTCTTCTTCGAGTCGAGCAACTAAAATAGCAAAACCTAGCGAATCTAACCCACTGTCTAACAACACGGTCTCATCCGATAATGGCAGTACAATTTTGCAGTCAGTCATTGTTGCGACTTCAGTGATTAATTGATTAATAATTTCTTTCATTTGCATATTTAATCTACAATAAATTCAGTGTTTTCAATTACTTTTAAAATTGGTTTTGGCAATTTATCATAGACAGCTTTAAAGTTTAATTCCCACTGTTCTTTTTGGTAATAAAAACATGCCATTTCTAATTGCATTCCACTCGCATTAGTAACAATTTTATTCTCAAGTTGGTTGTAACCGTAGAATCGGTGCATCGACTGAGGGTTTTTATTAGACGTTAAAACATTAGCATTCAAACGATTCACTGATAGATAATTAAAGCTGTATATTAATGCTGCTGATTCAATAACCAAACCAATGCCTGGCAATACACGTTCTTCACCAAGATAACAGCCCCACTCACATTCTAATTTAGTAATTCCACTAAAATTCAATACACCTATTGCCCTTCCGTCCAGTAGACATATGAAATGTTTTTGGTCATTTGACTGTTTGACACGGTTAAACCAATCATTTTGAGCGTCTTTCGAGATATATTGTTGATTAATCATCTGCGAATTAACTCGCGTACTATTTCTCCATTGACGCACTAGCTCTATATCAGAACGCTCTATTTTTCTAAAACTAACTTGTGACATGTTTTTCCGTTATAAACTTTTTGATATGGCGCGCTATACGTTGAGCTCCCTGTCCATCAACTAATGCTAAGGAATTTTCGTGAATAGAACGCATTAACGAGGGAGAACTCAAGATCCCCTCTAACCCTCGCTGATAATTTATTGGTGCTAAATCACTGTGATGGCCGAGGTAATAATGAGCTTCAAGTTTATGAAGATACCGTGCTGTTGCTAATTGATTATCAGCAATAGAGCTAACCAATCCTATTACTCCCAGCGAACAACGTTCCCAAGTTGTTGTACCGACAGCTCCAACCATTATCAGCGCCTTATTCATGTAATAAGCCATGTTTTTAACATTCTGGAGTATCATCACTCTTGAGTACTTAGCAGCCCAGAGGTTTAACTCTTCTAAGTGTTGGTATGCACCACCTATAATGACGGTTACATTAGCAATATGCTTTGCTGCTAACACTCCTTTGAGGGCTTTTAGAGTTTCATTGTCAGGATCGCTGCCGCCAAAATTAATTAAAACTTGTAATTCATTTAACCTATTCTCAAATGCCAAAAATTGCTGGCGTGCATCAAAGAACTCACGCCTTAACAAAGCATATTCGGCACCGAGAAATACCGTACTACTTCCCAGCAATAACCCCTGATACCGCGATTGATAATTTTCCACCAAGTTCTGATCTAATAATAAATCAACTTCAAATGGCCTATTTGCTAGATCATCAATTGCCATGATAGACGCGCCGCAATCCTTAACTAATCGCTGCCATTGATATCCAAGCTGATAATTATCAACAATAACTAATAATGGCTGCTTTTTTACTTGTAAACCAATGTATGTAACGGCATTTGCTTCATCATCAATAAATTCATATGCCATCCCTTGACTATCCAACATAGATTTCAAATCAAGATCGTATTGATTAATCACAAAACTACATGTAATCCGCAATAAATTCAGCTCATCAGCTAAAGTTAGGCATCGCATTAAGTGCCCTAAGCCAATTTTTGAAGAAGCATCTAGTCGAAACAATACATTCATTACTTACTCTAACATCAAAATTAAGAAGGCGTTTTAGTGTCGAAATAAGCCTGCAGTTTTTCCTTCATATCCAATGCCAATTGATTGTTAGAATCTAAAGACAAAATAAAATCATACGCCATTAGCGCACTTTCAAAGGCGGCTATTTCAATAAATACACTTCCTAATTCAATCCAAGCATCAATGTCTTGTTTAAAGACTTCTAAATAAGATGAATAAGCATCTACTGCTGGCTCATAGTTCTTGTGATGAACTAACAATTGGCCATATAACCGATTTAAGCCCAAATTATTGGCAACTAAACCCTCTAAAAGCGACATAGCTTTACTATATTCTTCACACGCAACCAACGCATCCACAAACTGTTCTTTATCCCACTGCGCAAGATCTGCTTCGTCAATTTGAGAAAACAAGTCAATCGCACAATGGTTATTCCCACCCAACAATTCGTTAAATGCCTTTGCCAATTTAGTTAAATAGCTAACTCTATTCGAGTCTTCCTTAGATTTAACTAGAAATTCAATGACAGCGATAAGTCCAACTTGATCTTTTTCTTTGGCCAATCGGCTAATTTTCTCTGCAACACCATCTAAACCAAGGTTAATCTGTCCATAAGACTCAGTAATTTGATTCTGATATTTCTCCTGAGACTCATTCATTGCAAGAAACAATGATTTCTTATTTGCGTCTAGTTCCTCACCTCGATTATTCAATATTACATTACCAATACCAAATTCCTGCTGCTGACAAAAATAATCACAAACTTCTTCGATTTTTATCGATTTGCTATACGATTTGTTAATGATTGTTAGGCGTTTTTGGGCCGGCACTAACATTTTTCTAAGTTCATCAACGCCATTAATATAAGCTTGATAATAAGTAATATTACGTTTGGCTAATTCATGATCTGATAACGTTGAAGATTTCCCACCCATTAATATCTTAGCAAAATCTCTAAATGCTAACGTTTTTAGTAATTTATCCAAATAGCTAAAATGCTGTTTAATCTTACGATCAGATTTTTCAATTTTTTGTTTATTTGCTTGCGCTTGTTTTTCGGTACTTTTTGCGGCATACGCCTTATTGGTTGCAATGATTGCCTCTTTGGCTAATAGCTCTACGCTACTAAGGTCTTTTTTAACCTTTTCAAATTCTTTATTTAACTCATTCAATTCGCGTCTAATACCATCAGCAGAAATAGACGGAATTAATTTTCCAATAATTTCTTTTGTTGTTTCTTGCGATGAAATTAAAGAAATAGAGTTAATTTCCTTATATTCTATAAAATCTAGTTTGAGTGCATTTCTAGATAGGTTATAAACAGTAACATCATTTTCATTTGCATATTTTGCATGTTTGGATAAGTAATTAGCAGTTAAAATGAGAGGGATAATAGTTTCCGCTTTGTGCCCCGCATAAGTTTCTAGCCATTGGCTATCACGGCCAATATCAATCTCTCGCTCCGATTCAAAACTGCTCGTTGCATGAGTTGCACCGTTTGGCCCATAGCACATATCAGCACCAGTCAAATATACTTCTTTACAGCCCAAATCAACTGCTGCTATTAATGCAGCATTGACGACTGTCGGTCCTTCTTGAAAATGTTTTGGTGCATTTAATTTGCTTTCCCATGGTACTCTATCCCCAAAATAAGCTGATTTACCTTGCCATTGAGAGGCTAACTTCGGAATCACATGATAAGAATTAAGTAAAAGAACTTCTGGTGGAAAGTTATAGATTTCTTTGCTGACATCAAAACTTATTTGCTGTGGGTCGAGAGCAATCACAATATCTGGAATTAATCCCACTTCTTGCAATCTTCGGCTAATTCTTGCTACTGCAATAATCACTAAGTTATCTTGATTCTCAATCACCCATGGTAAGTGCTCATCTAACGAAGGCCCTCCGCCAAGAATAACACAAGGCCTTCCCTCAAATGCCCCTTTTAACAATTGAGATGAATTGATGTTATGGGCAACATTATTAAGTTGACACGCAATAAAATCTCTATTTCCTAAACCAGCGCTATTCTCATACACCTTGTTTTTATATATGAAGTCGAGGCGTAACTTTAGTTGGTGATACAAATCACTGCGGCTATGCCGCACAGCACTGCTGTAAAGCAAAGTAACTTTGTCATTATAAAAATAGGCAGCGGCCGTTTCATGATCATATCCAGCCTCCCACTCTTCTGGTGTACAAAACTTTAATACTTGTTGCCATTCTTCATTCAAATCTGGACGTATCAAATCGATATATTCGCCACATTCAACAAACAAATAAATTGAGTTTTTTGGAATACCGCCATTAACGATATGTTCTATCAACAACCCTGAATCTGTCCCTGCGACAACATGATAGCTTTCTTCTGCCCAAAACCTTTCCGTTAATATTTCGTTAAAATGATCTGTTGCAGACTGATGGGCGAAAGTATCACCATTAATTGAATATAGAAATTGATTACCAAATTCATTAGATAAAACCGGCTCATCTACGATAGGTTGTGGGGATGGCATAAAAAACCTTTAATCTATTAATGTTCTAAATAATATAATAAAGAAACTATGCACAATTAATACCTATTTTATATGATTATTGAGTTTAAAGGCATTATTAAATGCTGAACTTGATATCTGGGCATGTAAATTGCTGGAAGAATATGGATATGTCTCGTTGAGTCAATATTACAACGACGTAAATTAAATAATTTAAACTATTGATAGCAACGTATTCATTGCAAATGTATGATGAACAAAGTTATATCAATCGATGTGGATATAAAATGAGTAGAACTTCAATAAATAAATATAGACAAAACAGTGTTTCAGGTAGCGCAGAAAATCCTCACCAGCTAGTTGCGGCAATATTTCGTCAGTTACTCGGAAATGTTGCCGCAGCGAAAGGTGCAATAGCACAAAATAATATTGAGCAACGTAATACACTCATCAACAAAGCGACTTCGTTAATTGCTGTATTAGAAGATTCTCTAGACTTCGAGAATGGTGGAGAGCTTTCTTCTAACCTTGCATCTCTCTACGAATATTGTTCTATATTGTTGTTTAAAGCTAATATTGAAAATAATGCAGATAAGCTAGAAGAAGTGATTCAAATCTTATTACCAATCAAATCAGCTTGGGATCAGATCCCTACAGAAGAACGGAATAAAGCAGGATTTACAAACTAATTATGAAATTGAAAGAAGATGTACAACAAATTATTGATTCTACAATTCATATTATTAAATCTATTAACTCATTACCTAGGCCTATTTGTGAAGATTCCGACATAAACAAGATAGAAAAGCTAAGTAGGGAAAGAAGTGTTCAATTAGAGTTATTTTTTAAAACATACTCTCCTGATGAATTATCGACAGAAATAAAAAAACTTAAAGAATTCGAAATCATTGATAAACAATTGATAGAAGTTGCGTCATCTCTAAAGCAACATATGTCTAACCAAATATTAAACCAAAAGAAAAATGTAAAGGCAACCAAAGCGTATAAGTCAATAAAATAAAAAGAATATTAACAACATTATTTATCAAAGGCAGCGTGACAGCTTACCTTTGATTAATTAGAAATTAATTTCTATTTCCATAATTTGGTACGTTAGCAAGTTGTGCTAATGCTCCTTGACTAGATGCATTTAACCCAGCGACAAGTGAATCCATCGCATTATATTGTGCGAATAAACGAGCTTCTAAACGATCCATTTTTTCACTAAATTCAGTATCGCTCTTCGTCAAATCTTTTAACTGGTTTTCATAAGAATCAATTCTTGAATCGATCAAACCGTCATTTTTGGTATAACTTTCTAGTCGATTATTAAAAGAAACGGCAAAACCTGGTTTATCATCACTACCCAAAAAGAAATTTTGAATGGCGTCTGGATCTTTCTCAATTTGTTCTTCTAGTTTTTCTTTATCAAACTCTAATTTTCCATACCTATCGGCAGAAACACCTAATTGGCTTAACGTTAAAGTTTCACCAGTAGCAGAGTCATAAGAAGAACTTAATATATTACGAAGACTTGAATTAAGGCTACGGAGCATTGCATCACCAGATAAAACACTACTACTCTCACCTTCTCCGCCTGACTTTCCAATTTCACTACTAATATTTCTATAGGCATTATACGCATCAACAAATTTTGTTAGCGTATCTTCAACGATATTATTATTTTCAGAAATACTGATCTTAGAATCATCGTCATCACTTCCATGAGCTTTCTTAATATTAATCGTTAAGCCTTGAATAGCATCTTTAAATTCATTGGAAGAGCTAGTCAGAGTTACAGAACCGTCAATAGTAATTGATGCATTTCTTGCTTCAGTTAATTGAGTTAATTTTGTAGTTGGCTCTGTATTGTCTTTATCAAATTCAGCTAAACGGCCGGACGCTCCTGACACAGTGACTTCCAGGGCATTATCAACGCCTGTTTCTTTTGCGCTCATGACTAAACGCTGAGCACCGTTACTATCTGTAATAATAGTAGCTGTGGTAGAATTATTATCGTCAGCATTATTTATTTTATCGCGAACATCTTTCAATGTATCTGTATCACTAATCTCTACATCAAAGTTCTTTAAACCATCAGCAGTTGCAATAGATATAGTACCGGTACCAAGCGTTTCCTCATTGGAAAAATTACTTCCAATAACCTTATGCGCCGTCGCCAAGTTATTAACTTTTAAATCAAAGTCCCCCGTCTGAGCGGACTTCTCTGACGACACATCAAAAAAATCATCAGAACCAGATACACTACGTTTTTGAAAATTATCTTCAGAAGTTAGATCTTCTAAAGCAGTTTGCAGTTTATCTAATTCACTTTTAAGAGTACCAACAGCAGAAATTGACGTATCTAAATTTGAACGTTGTATGCTGCTCCGTTGCTCAAAAGGCTGCCTTTCAGCATTCACTAATCCAGAAACAATGTCATTAACCGGAAGACCTGAACCCAAACCTGTAAATGAAATACCTGACATACACTAATCCTCATTAAACAAAAAGATAATTACGCTTTAGAATTAATAAAATTACCAGCTGCATCAGAAAGCTTTGCGACTAACTCTAGAACTTCTTCAGATGGATATTGACGAACAACTTCATCAGACTCTCGGTCAATGACTTTAATTACATCACGACCCGATTCTTCATGGACACTAAACTGTAACCCTTTATTTAAACTGCTAACAAAATCCTGCAATTTCTCAGCCAATACTTCTAACTGTTCTTTAGAAACATCTGCTTTATTTAACTCTTCTGCATCTCTAACTAAAGACTGCGCCTTCTCACCATTTTTTACGTGTTGAGCACTCTCTGATTTTTCAGTTTTTGGATATTGCTCAGATATATTACTACTACTTTTTTCCTTTGTTTGTTCAACAGCTAACGGCGATGACAGATGCTGATTTACTATCGATGAATCAATATTCATTTTCAACCCCCCGACTTATTCTACATAAATCGTATAATTAGACATTAACAATTCTAACAACTTTCTAAACGAAAAACACCGTTGCTGATTAATCAGGCAACGGTTGTTTTGGTAATAGCCTTAACTATTATCTAATTAAGGCTATTAAGATAAAGCAGGCTAAATTCAACCATTAACCTAATAAGCTTAATGCTGATTGTGGTAATTGATTTGCTTGTGCAAGAATCGATGTACCAGCCTGTTGTAAAATTTGATTTTTTGTCATCATAGCTGTTTCTGTCGCAAAATCAGTATCACGAATTCGGCTACGAGATGCAGATACATTCTCTTGGATATTTGCAAGATTCGATATTGTATGTTCAAAACGGTTTTGAACAGCACCCAATTTAGCACGTTCAGTATCCACTGTAGCAATTGCAGCATCAATAGTTGCCAAATGAGCACTAACACCTGTACCTGTTGCAACTACACCATTAACACCCAAACCTGTTGCATCCATATCCGTTGCTAAATTGATTGAAATATTTTCAGCAGCGTTAGCGCCAACTAAGAATGTCTTATTCGTAAATGAACCGTCTAACAATTTTTGCTCACCAAACGTTGTTGTATCAGAAATACGAGTCAACTCATCTTTCAATGCAGTCATCTCTTCATTAATAGAGGTTTGATCTGCTGTTGATACTGACGCATTAGATGCTTGTGAAGTCAAATCACGCATACGGTGTAAGATATTTGTAGACTCTTGTAGTGCACCTTCGGCAGTTTGCGCCATTGAGATACCATCTTGAGCATTACGCTGTGCAACACCTAAACCATTAATCTGTGAAGTTAAGCGGTTTGAGATTTGTAAACCTGCCGCGTCATCTTTTGCGCTATTAATACGCATACCAGATGACAAACGTTGCATTGAAGTTTGAAGTCCACTAGTAGACTTATTCAGGTTGTTTTGACCATTCAATGAAGCAGTGTTAGTAGATACGAATAAAGCCATGATGATTCTCCTATTTAGCTCAATGCTAAAGTTATTAACTTAGTTAAAGTAAGTAAGGGTGCTGTCTCTTATACACATCTCCGAGCCCACGAGACTAGGCATGATCTCGTAT
>CAJXRU010000102.1 GCA_913060565.1 uncultured Gammaproteobacteria bacterium
ATACGAGATCATGCCTAGTCTCGTGGGCTCGGAGATGTGTATAAGAGACAGTTATGTCGGAGATACAAATCAAAATTTTGAACTAAATCAGTACAAATGGACGGTATCAAGCGTTGAAAGCGCTCAAGTTGATAACGCCGATGGCTTTATTACTAAACTAATTGGTCGCTCACCTGGGACCATTACAATTAGCGCAGTGAATAGCAAAAACTCGCTTTCGAAAGAAATTGTTATATTGGACGCGCTATTATTATCTTCTGATATTTCAGTCGATGAACTGAGTACTTATAAAGGGGTGAACTTTCAATTTTCTGCAACAGGAAATTACAGTGATCAATCGGTTCGCGAGCTCGCTCAGAATGTAACATGGGTTAGTTCTGCTCCAACGATTGGCAGTATCAATACTAACGGTTTGTTTACCGCTAATGCTGTTGGCGAAACACTGGTTACGGTTAGTAAAAACGATGAATTTGGCACGCCGATTAGCGATACAATCACAGTGACAGTAACTCCAGCGGCCATTGAACGTTTGAGCATTAATGAATCGTTGGAAATGATTCACGGAAGATCACAAACTCTTGCGGTTAATGCGACCTTTACAGATGGAACAACGCAGGTTTTAAGCGATAACCTTACGTGGGAAATTACAGATTCCAATGTATTTAACGCCGATGCTCAAGCAAAGGTAAGTGCTGTTAATCAAGGCTCAACGTCGGCTATCGTACAGGCTGATAACGGTTATGGAACAACGATAAATTCAAATGCTACGGCAATTACAGTAACCGAACGCGTATTAGATTTAGTGGTAATTACACCAAATGATCAGCGTTTTGATCAAACTTCGCCTGTTATCGCTATCGAACGACAGGAAGAGTTTAATGTTGAGGGGATTTACTCTACGCAAGAGCGTGAAAGTATCATTAGAATTGATACACTGAATGTGACTTCAAGTGCTCCCGACATAGCGAGTATTGCTCTTAATAGTGAAGATAAATATATAGTTTCAACCTTGGCGGAAGGGCAAACAACTATTGATGCTGCTATTACAAACCGCCTAGGGCAAGAAATAACTACACAATTACCATTACGAGTAAACAGACCGCCATTAATTTCCTTGGCAATATCAGTGAATAACTTATCTTTACCAGTCGGCTTAACCGCTAATTGGAGCGCTATTGGCACGCTAGAAGATGGCACAACAAAAGATTTTACTTCGCAAGTGGCTTGGAAAAGTGATAGTGAAGACAATGCGAGTTTCCAATCTTCTGATACAGTGCAACAGATTACTGCTAACAAAATAGGTAGTGCGAATATTTCGGCGAGTTTTGTTAATGATATAGATGTCAACATCATCAGTAATGTCGTTGCCGTATCCATTATTCCACCGCAGGTGCAGTACGTACAAGTAGAGTCAGTAAGTGAAAGTATTTTAGCGGACAATAAGTTTAGCATTGCTCAAGGTATTACTCATCAACTGCAGCTTGTTGGTATATACAGTGACGGCAGCCGAGAGGTTGCTTCCAATGTTAGTTGGACGAGTTCTGATATCACTATGGCTACTGTTAGCAGTGCTAATGGTTTATTAGACGCTGGGAAAACAGCCGGTAAAACAGGTGATATTACAATTTCAGGTTCAACTGGCGACTTTGAAAACCGTCAGTTTAGCGGCGATTTAGCGCTTAGTGTTACTCCAGCATTGCTTCAAGGTATGTCATTAGAAGTCGTTACCGATGACGGTCTGTGGAAAGGCTTTGTCATGAGAGTCGACGCCAAAGGTCAGTTTTCAGATGATGTTGAGCGAGATATTAATTCGCAACTCACTTGGAGTGTTGATAGTGGCTCCACAGCTTTAATAGAGCAGCTGACGACCTTAGCAAATGGCTTTAAGTTACTTGATGAAGGAACAGCCAAAGTAAACGCTGAATTTGTCGACCCATATAACAAGAATAAAATTACTAACAGTAACATTGAGTTCACGATTAAACCTGCGCTTATTACCAGTATTGAGATTGAAGCGCGAGATAACTTTGGCCAAACAATCAGTGAAATTGCCAGTGGTAAAGCTTTCAGATTTGTCGCTACAGCGACTTACAGTGACCAGACGTCGCAAGATGTTAGTCAATTGGTCAACTGGGGGGCAAGTCCAAGTGGATTTCTTAATATTGAGAACTCTGGCTCAGATAAAGGTAGAACAGATACCTTAGCTCAAACTCATAATGATACTAACCTCACTGCGTCGGCCTCGCTGATTAACGCTGGAAACAGTACGATCTCTGATCAATTAGGTTTTACAATATTACCTGCGGCTTTGGAAACATTAGCGTTATTACCAGTAGATAATTATTTTTGCAGCGGTTTAAGTAATGATGCAACGCCAAGTTGTAGTGAAGTACCTAGTGGCGCTACCTTGCAATTAGAGGTTTACGGCAATTATAGTGATGGCAATCAGTTAAAAATTACTGAAACTAACTTTGCTTCTTGGTCTGTCATCGACGCAAACAGTAATGCTACTGTTGACGCCAATACAGGTTTGGTCACGATGAAAGCGGGAGCAGAAGGTGACGTAGTTGCAATCCAAGCTCAAGTGCCACTGACTGATATTAAAGGGACAGTATCCTTAACTCGTAGTGCACCGGTATTTGATACTATTCGAATAGACCCTGATACAAATAGCGCTGAACCTTGGTTATTAAATGCAGGTGAACAAGAAGAATTCAAAGCCTTTGCACAATTTAGCGACGGTACAGAGGGAGATGTTTCACGTTTAGCTGATTCATGGACTGTTCCTGTCGCCGACCAACCATTTGTTATCGTTGATAATTCACCTGCATTTATGGGGACGGTGACGGCTCTGGATGAAACAACATCTAATGCCACGGTAACTGTCACTAAAACCAATAGACTTGGTAAAGTTGTGTCAGCAACCGGATATATTTCCGTCGGGCAACCGAGACTATCGTTCATCGAAATTTCTCCTTTGCGTCCCACCATTATTGCAGGTGATTCTATTCAATATATTGCGACCGGCTATAAGACGAATAATGAATCACTAGATCTTACCGATTTAGTAACCTGGGAAAGCCAACGCGCAAATATTGCAGACTTTGATGACACGGATAAAAATAAATTAACCGGGGTATTGGAAGGTACAACATCCATCAACGCGTCATATACACCGCCTGGTGAGTCGAATTTACTGATTGCGAGCACACAGGTAACAGTGACACCGAAATCACTGCGCAGCATTAGCATTCAACCGACGGTTTCTCGAACTGATTCAGGTACAAGCAAGCCATTATTTATGAAAGGTTTGAAAGATCAACTTGCTGCTATCGGTGCATATTCAGATGGTTCGACAGAAAATATTAGTGGTCAAGTAACGTGGCAAACCAGCGCTAGTAGCATTGCTACCGCTGAGAATGGCTTGTTAGATCCTATTGCTAAAGGCGAGGCGACTATTTCAATTGATATTAGTTACGTTGAAGCGGGCGAAAATAAGAATTTAGACTTTGATTATGAAATTGTTGTTGGTGACCCATTATTACAATCAATTGAGTTATCCCCGCAATCGTCTAGCTTTGTTGCAGAGAATGGCTGGCAACAATATCAAGCATTAGGCATTTTTTCTGACCAAACAACAACTGATGTCACTGCCTCTGTTACTTGGCTGGCAGGTAATGAAAGTGACGATTCAGCCAACAAAGTCGGGGAATTCCTTGATGCGACACCCAAGGGCCGTTTTACGGCGCAAAAACTAGGAAGTATTCCAGTTTCAGCAACAATTAAGAACTTCGACAACGAAGATATTATTGCCAATGTTCAAGCACAAGTTGTTGCTCTCACGTCAATTATTGTTGAAAAGGTAACGACAGACGCTATTTATGCTGGTGAAACAGCTCAATATAAAGTCGAAGGTGTCACAGGAACAGGCGCTCGAGTTTCCCTAAATACAGGAGTTTCTTGGACTAATCCTGATGGTGGTTACACCTTCAAAGACGGTGATACAACCTCCAATATTGTTACAATTGAAAATACGATTGAAAATTCTAGCGCAAGCCCGGTAGACATTACGGCAGCGCTCGCTCAACCAATATTTTCTAATACGCAATCAATTACGATCAATCCAAAGCTTGTCACTTCGTTGACGATGACTATCGATTCATCAACGGTACCAAACGGTTTAACAAGACAATTGTCAGTGACTAAAACGTTCTCTGATAATTCAACAGAGTCGTCGACATCGGATTTAACTTGGATTTTATCAAATGATTCCGTTGCGAACGTGGATGGCAGTGGCCTAATTTCGACGACTGATATTGGTTCAACGACTATTTCCGCTCGTAACGTTAATGCCAAAGGTGACACCGTTGATAGTAATTCGGTTTCGCTAACTGTCACTGAAGCAGTGTTTACAAGTATTGATTTGGGTGTTGATGTTTCTCTACCATTAGGGTTAGGGCAAACCTTTATCGCAAGTGGTAATAACAGCGATGGAACTAGTACTGCGAATATTAGTGCCGATCAGATTATCTGGTCATCGAGTGATACTGATGTCGTCGTTATTAACGATGAAGGAAAAATTACCTCGATTACTCAAGGAGTGGCGACAATTACATCGCAAATGCTGGATGTGTATAAAGATGCCAATGGTGATGCGGTTAATATTCAAGATACAGCAGTTGTAACCATAGGCGCTCCACAATTAGCTTCTATCAGCGCAACTATGCCTGCATCTGTGCCAAGAGGTCGCTCTTTTACAGTGACTGCTAACGGTCATTATACCGATGGCTCGACAGTTTCTTCTGAAGTGGTATCCTGGGCAACTAGCGATAGTAATAAGCTTGAATTGGCTAGTGCTTCAGATGCAAATGCGAAAAGTATCGAAGCGAAAGGAGAGGGCACTGAAACCATTACTTTATCTAAAGGCAATGATTTCTATAACAATCCTATAATCTTCTCTCGCCCAATTTTAGTGACGCCACCAGTGTTAGATTCTATGACGCTAGCCCTTCCTGCTTCCATGCCGCTTGGACGTCAACAAGACTTTGCTTCGTTATTAACTGGTTTAGATACTACTGGTGCGCCGATAACCCCATCAGGAGTTACTTGGACATCAAACACTGCAAATGTGAGCATTGTTGGATTTACATCATTAAAAGCGCAGCAACAAGGTAGTGCCACTATTACGGTTACAGCATTGCAAACTGATGAAAATGGCGATCCCATAACTGCACAAGACACAATTTTAGTGACCGCACCTGTGCTAGAAAGTTTTAGTGCGGTGCTATATAGCTCAGATACAGCTAATAAAGTTATTCCTCTCGGGCGCACAGTTACACCGCAACTGATTGGTGTAGCAACAAATGGCACGCCAATTTCACCAAATAGCGTAACCTGGGCAAGCTCAGATAGTGAGGTTTCAATTAGTGGTGGTACAGCCATTACAGCAGATGTGACTGGTTCTGGAATTACTTTGACTGCCACATCGACGGATCTAGATGTTGATAATAACGCGATAACCTTTGACTTAACTGGAGTAAGTGTTGGGGCTGAAGTACTTGAGAGCATGGTTGTTGAGAGCATTTCTTCGATTTCTCTAGGCGCCAGTCGTACCCTAGGTTTAACTACTACTGGCTCTAACGGCACTAACGATGGCAGTATCAGCGCTGGCACTGTGACTTGGTCATCTGATTCTGCCGCCGTTGAGGTTAACGCTAGTACTGGTGAAATTGAAGGAAAGCTTCTTAGTCAATCAGCGACTATTACCGCAAGATCTAATTTAACCGATGCATTTGGTAGTAACATTGTTGCGTCGCGAACGGTTAACGTTACTGCTGAAGTATTAGAGAGCTTTACTGCCGTCTTATATAGCCACGATACAAACAATAAACAACTTCCAATTGGTGCAACAATAACGCCTCAATTAATTGGTGTTGGAACGAACGGTAGTACGATTACTCCACAAGGAGTCACTTGGGTTTCAAGTGACGCAACGAAAGCGCAAATAGTTGGTGATACTGCATTTAAGGGATTAGTCGCCGATACAGGTTTAATTCTCACCGCAACTTCTACAGATACGGATCTAGCGGGTAGTCCGATAACCTATCAATTGACTGGAGTTGACGTTGTTGCTCCAATCTTGCAAAGCATATCAATTGAGTCATTTAGTTCATTGCCTGTTGGTGCAAGTAAAGTACTATCGTTATCTGGAATCGGTACAGACACTAATTCTCTGAGTGTTGGAGCTGTCACTTGGACCTCCAGTAATAGCAGTGCTATTAGTGTTAATACGAGTAGCGGTGAAATTACTGCTGTTACACAGGGACAGTCAGCGACAATTACTGCAACTGCCGATGATAAAGACGTCTTAGGCAACGATATCATTGCTACGCAAGTCGTTTCCGTTACCACTGAGCAACTCCATAGTTTAGCGATAACTGCCGATGATGCCGTACCTGTAGGACATTCGGGATCATTTATCGTTTCTGGTGTTGGCACTAATGGCTCAACTGTCCCTGTTACTGGCACTATTACATGGACTAGTGTTACACCTGCTAGCTTAACTATTATCGATAGTGCAACCGGAGCTTTTGAAGCTAAAGTGGTCGACTCTAGTGTAGAAATTAGTGTGTCGACAGCAACTACTGATTTCACTGGCACTGTTATTCCTGCGGCAACTAAGAGTGTTGAAGTTACTGCAGCTAAGCCTGCTTCTATTGCATTTTCTATACCCGCTCAAATCCCACTTGGTCGGACAGTTAATATTAACGTAACGGCGTTAGATACCGCCGGAAACTCGATTTCTGCTGGTACCGTTACTTGGAATGATGAAGCTGAATTTACCGCTAGTGGTGATGCTACTGCAACTGTGAAAGCTGATGCATTGGGTACTGCTACACTTACTGCGACCTCTTCATTAGAAGATTTTAAAAACAATGATTTAACTAGTTCAGTAAATATTGAAGTAACGGCAGCAGTTCTGGACTCTATGACAATTACTAATCTGCCAGCTGGGAATAATACGCCTTTAGGTCAATCACGAGTGTTAACGGTAACAGGGACTGATACTAACGGCAGCACAATTACGCCAAATGGCGTTGTTTGGTCGACAAGCGATAGAACAAAAGTCGATATCATTAACGCAAGTACTGGTGAAATAAAAGGCGTTGCCAATGGCGAGTCTGCAACAATCACGGTAACAAGTACCGATAAAGATGCCGATGGTGATTTTATAACAAAATCTGTATTGCTAACTGTTGTTGATGCAGTGCTAGAGAGTTTATCAATCATATCTTCTGACAAAGATCTGGCAAGAGGCGAACAAGAAACCTTTACAGTACAGGGTATTAATACAAATGGTGGATCGACGCTGAGCGTCGGTACCATCACGTGGGCTTCAAGTGATGCAACTAAGGCGTCTGTTATCGAAAATTCTGGAGATGGTGATGTAACTGCAATCTCGGCGGGAACAACGAGTATTACAGCGACTAGCTCGTTGCAAGATATCAATAACAGTAACATTGAAGTATCGAAGTCAGTAAATATTATCGCTGCTATTCCTGTTGGATTAGAGCTTCATGTTGCTGGCACTACTCGCGTAGCAGAAGGTGAGAAGCTAACGATTACGCCACTTGATGTATACAGTGATAAAACGACTAAGTTGTCGATGCGAGCACTAGACTGGTCAGCTGCTGATTCGAATATTAAATTTATCGATAGTGGCTCAAATGTTGACTCATTGACTAATGTCGTTGGTACCGTGGTTGTGACGTCAACGACAACACCACCTGCAACTGCCGTTCAACTAACTGCTGACGATGACGGTGTATCACCATCAATTAGCGCGTCACTTGATGTGCTGTTTAAAGACGATATTACAGTATCGAGTGTTGGTGTTACCTCGCCAAGGCAGACTGTGGTTGATAACACAATGGAAGCGTTAAAAGCTGCTGCATTATATAGTGATAATTCTAAACGGGATGTTTCGTTACTTGATGATTTATCTTGGAGTGTGAGTGATGCAACCTATACTTCAGTCAGCAATGGCAAGGCTACTTTCATTGATTTAGCTGTAAGTGATGCGACAACTACCTTTACTCCGACCTATGAAGGTACAGTTGGGACAACTGGGTTAGTGACTGCGATTGAAGAAGCGACTCTTAATGACGGGACCTCTGCAGATCAGCTACAAGCTATTGAAATCTATCCGAAGCGTGCCTCAGTGGCCGTAAATACAGCGCTAGATTTTAAAGTCTATGCGATTTATAACTATGATGCTGCAAGTAAATATAAGGTCGTTGATATTACAGATAATGCTGGTTTAACTATTACAGGTTATGATTCGACGGCGATTGGCGATGTAACTGTTACAGCAACATTTGATAGTAAATCAGATTCCGCAACAGTAACTGTAGAACAGGAAATTACATCGCTTTCTGTTAGCACAGGGCAAATTACCTTTAATAATAATACTAGTAGTAGAGATACTAAATATCCGATGGCTGCTATTGCTACCTTGACTAGTGGTGCGACACAAAACGTAACTAAACTCGTTAATTGGAGTACTAGTGGCACCGCTGCAACGAAAATTAGTAACTTAACACCATTTAATGGACTACTGGCACCGACGCTCAGTACCGGAACGGCAACCATCAAAGCAGAAGTGTTTACAAATGGTGTTTATATTTCGGATACGCAGAACGTTACTATTGAGGATTCTACCACTCGCACTATTAGTAGTATTGCTATTTCGGTTGGGGTTGATTCAACTAAAGTGACGCCCGCAACAACAACACTTGGATATGATATAACAGTACCATTTAAAGCAATGGCAACTTATTCTTCAGGTCCTTCTCCAGTTGATATTACAGACATGGTTATTTGGTCTTATGATCAAACCACAGATTACGCCTCAAATGTGACTAATTCTACGGGGTATTTAACTCGTGCGACTTCTGGTTCAACGTTAGATGGTACGATAACAGCGACTCTACCATGGTCTGCTACTGATCCTGATCATACGAGTGGAACTCTCTCCGTTGTGAAAGATGACAACGATTTTACTGGACTGAGCACTATTACTTCGTCTTCGGCATCGTTTGTGCTGACAACTTCCTCTTCTCCGATTCAATTATCTGTTAGTGCGATTTATGCTACTGCCGATAACATTGATGTGGCGCAACAGGCGGTATGGATTAGTGAAGATCCGAGTAAAGTTTTTGTAAGTAACGCTGCTGAAACGAGAGGCCAGATTATTAGATTATCTTCAACAGACGACGTGGACATAAAAGCATATTATAAAGGCCAGGAATCGGCTCCAGTGACAATTACAAATAATTAAGAGTTAACAATGAATAATAAAAAAACACTCCTAGCGTTATCGATGTGTTGCTTGAGCTATCTAGCTCAAGCAAGTACAAACGAATTGGCACCAGCGCATCAGGTGGCCAAAACTACTTTTGATAAATTGCTTGATGTATCACCGGTAGATGCTGATGAATACGTGCAATTACAACGAGATGTTAAGGAGTTAACCCAAGCACTCGTCAAAGTTAAGCAGCAGCATGGTGTCAATATCAATGCTCTTAGCGACCATCAACAGGCGAAAGATAACGAATACAATCGCGATCAAAAGTTTATGTTGTTTCGTCAGTTAGACAATCAAGACTATAAGAAACAAATTAATGCCAGTGGTTATACCCTTAACCGTGTCCGTCAAAAGTTGCATGTCGCCAGTAATGAGTTACAACTTTTACGACTAAAAGTTAACGATCTCTATGCTGCTAAGTATCAAGTGGCGGATGAGTCATTGATTGATAAATTATTGATTGGTGATATTGTTTCGCTGTCGATTCATCAACAAAAGCTAGTAGTCCAGCATTTGATTGATAGTCAAAATACCCCAGAGCGAGTTGTTACATTATTGCAGCACCCTAACGTTGCTCAAATGTTACCTGATTACTTAAAAGGGCAGCTCAAGATCTTTGAAGATTCGAATGTTTCTTTACTCGATGCATTATCGAACCGTCAAGTAATGGCAGCAGTTGTAGACAAATTAAAAGCTATTGATTTCTTAGAGGAGCAGCAAGTTGCACAAGCACTTGGTGCTGTTTATGCCATTGACCAAGGTCAAGATATTATTAATGGCTCAGGAGGACTGATTAAATTAGCTAATCACTTAAGTCAAAATGATGTTAATCCATTAACAGCGGTGGAATTGTATGACATTCCTATTCCATCGAAAGAATTGGTTAAAGCAATTAATGGCACTAGTAATACCTTGTTAAAACGCTCGGCGTTTAGCAACACCATAAAACGCAAATAGCAGACAAGGAATAGAACAACATGAACAAACATTCTCTCTCTCATGTGATAATCGCTGCCAGTACTGCAGCTGTCTTAAGTGTAAGCACTCCGTTATTTGCAGAAACTAATAAACAAACTTTTCAGGCATTTAATACAATTAATGACGTCAATGTTGAAATCATCAACGCCCTTAAAGCAGTGAAAGCTAAGAATTATGCGCAGGCTTGTAGTGTGTTAAACAGTATGTATGACGCGCCTGTTTTAAGCCTGGAAAACTCGCAAAGTAGACAAGCGAAGTTGAACGTTCAGTATTTACTGGGTCAATGTTATGCAGGCTTAGGGCTTTATAAACAAGCGCAACCACATTTTGAAGCAGTTATTGCACAAGAGGCTAATCAGCCACGACCACATTTAGATTTAGCGCTGACATATCAATATATTGGTGAATACGACAAAGCACGCCAACAATTCGATGCAGTTATGGCAATGAATAATGTTGATGACAAGTTGCGTAGTAGAGTCCAAGAGTTATCTGATGCGAGTCCTGATGCGTTGCAATATTATGTTAATTTTGTGGGCGGCGCTGTGTCCGACACAAATATTAATAATGCACCAATTGTCGATTCAATTATCATATACGATGAAGAGTTTATTTTTAATCGTGAATCTCGTCCATTGGAGTCTACGGGACTGTCAGCAGGCATTGACGCTTCTGTTAGTAAATTGCTTAGTGCTGACTCTTACATTACTGGCAATGTGAGCTTTGCTAGCACAGGATTTAGCGATTATTCACGATATGACAATACCGTAATTGATATTTCAGGATCTTATAATCAAAAGTTCTGGATAGGTGAATATTCGATTCAGCCACGCTTTGCGAGTATATCAATCGGTAGTGAAGGATTTTTAGATGTTATTGGCGTAGATGCTGGATTTACGGCATTGCTTGACGATTCATTTCGCGTAAACAGTAAGCTCGGCTATCAGCAATATGGATATAGTGACGATAGCGAACGAGATCTTAGCTTAATCAAACCAGAATTTTCACTCAACTATCGTTATAATAGTGATTGGTTAATCCATTCAAGTGTGGCCTTTGGTCTTGGAAGTGCGTCAAATGATATTTACAGTTTCACTGACCTAGAACTTAAAATAGGTACAGATTATGCGTTGATGGATGAGTTACTATTGTCTTTTAGTTATCGTCTAAATTCGACCTCTTATGACGGTGAAATCGAAGGGTTTAAAGAGACTCGTTCTGATACTCGTTCAACAATTACTGTTGGAGCAAGTTACAATCTCAAGAATCTGTCTGATTTAATGAAGCGAGTAACCATAGATTTTGGCGCAAACATTTATCAAAACGATTCAAATATTCCGCTATTTGAGAACGAACGGACTCAAATTTATTTACTGTTTAATGTAGCTTTATAGTTTGTGAAAAATACAGAACTTCATTTATTAATTAATCAGCCGCAAATAGCGGCTGATTTTCTTTATCATGCTTGCTTAGCGCACAACTTTCCCTTGTCTAAAGCACAAATAAAACTGGTTATGCAAAAAGGGGCTGTTTGGCTGACCGATAAAGGTAAGACTAAGCGATTACGCCGCGCAAAAACACAGTTATCATCCGGGCAAGAATTACACCTTTATTACAATGAAGCGGCGTTGAGTGATGACTTTAGCCATCCAACGTTAATTGCTGATTGTGGTGATTACAGTTTGTGGTACAAACCATCTGGCATGATGAGTCAAGGCTCTAAATGGGGAGACCACAGTACCATTGCGCGATTTGCAGAGCTTAATCTATCGCCACAACGCCCTGCATTTTTAGTTCATCGTCTCGATAGGGCAACACAAGGTATCATAGTTGTTGCACATTCTAAGCGGGGAGTTCGTGAGTTAACTGGTCTATTTGAACAGCGAAAGATCACCAAAAAATATCAAGCAGTTGTCCAAGGGTACTTTGATGGGGTAAGAGAGTATAAGACTGATATCGATGGTCGTAGTGCCTACACAAAGGCTTCGCTATTACGATATGACATAGATACTGAATATTCGTTGGTTGATGTAGAAATTGGCACAGGTCGAAAACATCAAATTAGACGACATTTGAGTGATGATGGTTTTGCAATTGTTGGTGATAGGTTACATGGTGATGCTGATGGCAATACAGAATGTGATTTACAGCTTTGCGCGTATTCACTGGCATTTGAATGCCCGTTGCTTAACAAGAAGCAGCAATTTGTTGTTGAACCTAAATTGCTGCTTTCGATTTAAATTATTCTACGCTTTCTTTTGCCAGCACTGGATTAGCGTACATGGTTAATAGCCAGCGCTGTTGCGCTTCTGTTAAATCATGCATACGTTCGGTTAACTCATCTAAAACACTATGATCATGCTGACTGTCTTCAAGCTTAGCTTTGGCTGCGATGTTTGAATCGTATAGACGGTAGTTACTGATAATTTGTCGGTCAATGGCTGCGGCTACTTCTTTTGAATCGGTAAATTCATCTTGTAATGGTTGTCCAAATTCAATATGAACACGTCCTTTATAGCCCAACAGGCCTTTAGTGATGCTATTGAGATCTTCGTTGGCATCTTTTGTATATTCGCCAGTCTCTTCAATCGTTGCTAGTTCAATTGCTTTATGATTATCGCAAGGATCGTATTCATAACTAATAGACACTGGCACAATATTAAGCTGGTTAATGTACTCTTCAATAGATTGTGTCTTAGGTTTGTTAAGTAGCAACATTGAGATGAGCGCTGCATTAGTCTTATCTAAACCGTCTTTAGCACGGCCTTCACGCTGTGCAATCCAGATGTTTTGCTGATTTTCAGTAATGGTATGGTGAATATAAGCTGATAAATTTTTAGAATTAGTCAGCATTTCGCGCTTACTGCTAGCGCTGCGTTTAACAATGAAGCTCTTATTAAGGCGCATTAAATCAGACACCCACGGCTTACTTAATAAGTTATCACCGATGGCAATTTCTACCGTGCTAACACCGCTGCGATACAGAGCAAGGTTCACCAAGGCTGGATCGAGTGCAATATCACGGTGATTACTAATAAATAACGTTGGTTTACTCATATCTAATGCTGATAGGCCTTCGAAACTAAAACCATCAGTACTTTTTTTGATTAAGCGGTGGAGATACTTTGCGACTTCTGTTTGAAACTCTTCCACACTATTAATGCGCTTTAGACGCCACTTTAAAAAATGCTTTACCAGTGTACGGCTTAATGAAGGTGCAACTGCGTAAATTCGCGGGATGACATAGCTCGCAATTGACGCTTGCAAAGCTGGCTCATTCATGAGGTTTTTAACAATAGCTGGCGCTTCGCTATCGCGAAAAGGTCTAATATCATCAAACATTTATGGGTCTCAAATAAAAATAACTGAAGGAGAAAATGTAACGCAGGCAGGTTGCACTTATTTTCAACAAGCACGCAGTATACCCAAATCTATCGGCGGTGGCGATAATTGGGAGGTCGGGGCAGTTGGTTATTTGATTAAAAAATGTAAGCTTAAATTATTAGCTAGACGCAAAGCAGGCCATAGCAAAGAAATTGAGATATAGAATATGTTGACTTAGATGTTAGCTTAATAAATCACTTTAGAATAATGGGT
Organism: uncultured Gammaproteobacteria bacterium; assembly: GCA_913060565.1. Taxonomy (GTDB): domain Bacteria; phylum Pseudomonadota; class Gammaproteobacteria; order Enterobacterales; family Psychrobiaceae; genus Psychrobium. The sequence goes on from CAJXRU010000102.1 coordinate 13,943, forward strand.
ATTAAATCTGGTATTTAAAGAGAAATTGGATCTGAAAGGAGATTGGAGCGACTTACGAGGTTCGAACTCGTGACCTCGACCTTGGCAAGGTCGCGCTCTACCAGCTGAGCTAAAGTCGCATTTCAATTCTTAACACTTACTTGGCTGGCTTGCTAAGTAAGTGAAGCGCATTATAGAGTGATTTGCAGACCCTGCAAGTACTTTTTTATAAAATCTTGCTAAGTGTCTAATTTTTGCCTAATTGCTTATGCAGTAGCTGTCTCATCGCTTTTAATAAAGTGCTGGCGGTAATATTTCAACTCTTCAATAGACTCTAAAATATCATCAAGGGCTAAATGAGCGCCTTTCTTCTTAAAGCCTTTTAGCATTTGCGGTTCCCAGCGCTTTGCTAATTCTTTTAATGTGCTGACATCAATGCTGCGATAATGGAAATAAGCATCAAGTTGCGGCATATGGCGAACTAAAAAACGACGGTCTTGGCCGATAGTATTTCCGCATAATGGTGAAACACCTGCATCTACCCATGGTTCCAAGAAGGCGATAGTTTGCGCGACAGCATCATTTTCTGACACATTACTTGCTTGAACGCGTTTTACTAGACCTGAAGCATTGTGATGTGTGGTGTTCCATTCATCCATCGCATCTAATGCTGTCTGCGGTTGACTAATGGCAAGTACAGGGCCTTGAGCTAATACATTTAAATCACTGTCAGTAACTATGGTTGCTATCTCAATGACGACATCAGTGTCAGGATTTAAGCCTGTCATTTCTAAATCGATCCAAATGAGATTTTGTGCACGCTGTGCTGCAGTTTGCTGATGTGGTTGCATGATTGTTGTCTTGCCGTAGAAATAAGTTAGCGTGAAGTATATCAGTAAAATACAAGATTAAGCGTATGGTGCAAGATAGATTTTATGAAATCTTCATCAATTAATAGTATGATGCGCCATTGAATTGAAAGTCTGGAAAGAAGAACCCTTTTGACTAAGAAGAAAAAGCTTACCAAAGGCCAACAGCGCCGTGTGAGTTCAAACCGTAAAAAACGCTTATCAAGCGCTGATAAAAGCCAGCCGCAGGTACAATGGCAAGCTGACCAATTAGGTCAGCAAGAAGATGGTTTAATTATCAGTCGCTATGGTCAACATGCTGATGTTGAGTCAACTGATGGTGAAACATTTCGTTGTAATATTCGCCGCACGGCTGGTTCGTTAGTGACTGGTGATAAAGTGGTTTGGCGCCGTGGCAATGAAGTTTTATCCGGTATTAGCGGCGTTATTGAAGCCGTTCATGAGCGCGTTAGTGAATTAACACGTCCTGATTTCTATGACGGCGTCAAAGTTGTTGCAGCCAATATCAATCAAATTTTTATTGTCTCTTCGGTGGTTCCTGCTTTTTCTACACAAATTGTTGATCGTTATTTAGTGGCGTCGGAAGATGTTGAGATTAAACCGATTATTGTTTTGAACAAAATTGATTTGTTAGATGATGAGGGACTCGAATTACTTGATGAAATGTTGCAGCCCTATCGCGACATTGGTTATCAAGTGGTTATGCTATCGAGCAAAAGCGGAGAGGGTGTCGATGAACTTAATTCGCTGTTAAAAGACAACGTGAATATATTTGTCGGTCAGTCTGGGGTTGGTAAGTCTTCACTTATTAATGCGTTGATGCCTGATGCTGAATTAGTGATTGGCGATGTTTCTGATAATTCAGGCCTTGGTATGCACACAACAACAACGGCAAAACTACTGCATTTTAAAGATGGCGGTGATTTAATTGATAGCCCAGGTGTGCGTGAATTTGGATTGTGGCATATCGATCCTGAACGCATAGCATGGTGCTTCATTGAATTTAGAGAGTTCTTAGGTGGCTGTAAATTCAGAGATTGTAAACATCAACATGATCCGGGCTGTATTTTATCGCAAGCTGTTGATGATGAAAAAATTGATAGTGAACGCTTTGATAATTATCATCGCATTCTTGATTCATTAGAAAATAACAAACCAAACCGCCATCCTGGCGGCGCTAATTAAGGAATTATTTGTGAGTGTTTTAGATAGATTTAAAATTTTTGGTCAATACGTTTTACCAAAACACGCCATTTCACGCATCATGGGACGTTTTGCAGCCTCAGAAAGTGGTAGTGCAACAACTTCTTTTATTAAATGGTTTATCAAAC
>CAJXRU010000103.1 GCA_913060565.1 uncultured Gammaproteobacteria bacterium
GTATTCGATTCCTACCCGAACTCTGAAACATGCATCTTCAAGTGGCTTGGGTATACATTGTCTTAAATGCCTTAGGGCTAAAGCCAAAACACTCTTTAAATGTTCGACTATAATGCGCACTATCAGAAAAGCCATAACAGTAAGCGACATCAGTAATTGAGTTAGCGATGAGTAATTGCTCAATCGACGCCATTAATTTAAGCCACAATTGAAAACGGCGATAAGTGATTTGAGTATGCTGCTTAAACAAGTGTAAGAATCGACTGGTCGATAAACCCACTTGTTCCGCTATGTCGTGAGCCGCTGTAATCTTCATCGCGTTCTCTTGTAATAATACCAGGGCTTGATTAATACGTGGCTCTTGCATCGTTGGTACTAACGTCGCGATATAATTATCGAAACACTGTTCAATGCCCATTAACATTTCGTTAGCAGGTGTTGACGCGCTAATACTTGCTCTAACAAGATTAGTAATCGCTAAGCTGCATTGTGTTAATTCACTCGAACTTGCAGCGTGCGTCAACCAGTCACCAATGGGGGTTGCAGGATTGATTAATAAAATAACAACGTCACTGGTGGCAGATATTTGGTGAGACTGCATCACAGGTTGCAAATGAAAGCCGTTTTCGACGCTATTCCCATTAACGATAAAATCACTATCTAACGCAATCGTTAATTGAATTGCATAGTGACGATGAGGCTTGTTGTCAGAAACGGCGCTAATTATTAACGCCATCAATGGATCGCGAGCAAATATCATAAGTTTTCACTAAGTGCAGTCTTTAGGAGAGATAAATTAAAACCTGTTTTGGCCAATAAATCATTATTATTTATGATATTTTTTTGATAAATTGCTAAAGGTATCTCTTTTGGAAATTGATAATCATGGATGCTTGCCATAAATCTCAACACAATAGCCAATATAAAATCGGTCTGCTATTAAGCGGTGGCGGAGCACGTGGTGCTTATCAGGTTGGCGTCCTAAAGGCTATTGCGACTTTTTATCCTCGTAATCACAGTATTCCATTTCCAATTCTTTGTGGCACATCTGCAGGTGCCATCAACAGCACGGCTCTTGGTTGTTATGCTTCGAGCTTTCATTTAGGTGTCAAAAAGTTAGACTGGATTTGGCGCAATATGCGCACCAATGCAATCTATCGAAGTGATATTAGCCATGTATCTCATCACATGTTTAATAACCTAACGAAATGGATGCGCAGTGATTTATATCGCAATCGTCCTACGTCGCTACTTGATAATTCACCACTGCGAAAACTGATTAATCAAATGGTGCCATTCGAACGTCTTGAGCGAAATATCGCCAGTGGCTATTTACACGCGTTAGCTGTCACAGCCTCAAGCTATGAAACCGGTAATTCTGTTTCTTTTTACCAAGGTCACCCGTCAATTGAAGATTGGAAACGCTCTAAACGGGAAAGCTTACGTGGCGTCCTTCATGCGGAGCATTTAATGGCATCATCGGCGTTACCGTTGTTATTTCCAGCAGTTGAAGTTCGTCAGTCATTTTATGGCGACGGTTCAATTCATCAACTTTCACCACTTAGCCCAGCTATTCACCTCGGCGCAGAAAAAGTATTGTGTATTGGATTAGACTCGCCACATGACAAACCTGCACATAGCATGATGAAACACCCGAGCGCTTCGTCAATTGCTGGTCATCTACTTGATAGCGTATTTAGTGATACGCTCGATTCTGATATTGAGCGAGCTAATCGTGTTAATGCGACGCTTGATCTCATTGAGCCAAGTGCGCTTGAACAACATGATTTACGTAAAATTGAAACCTTAGTAATTAACCCTAGTATTGATATTAATAAAATCGCTCATCGCCATTTCGATAAAGTCCCTTGGGCGATTAGGCGACTAATGGCCACCATTGGTGTCACCCGTCATAGTGAATCAAGTTTATTAAGCTATTTATTATTTGAACAAGATTATTGTAAAGAATTAATTGATGCAGGTTTTAATGATGGTATGGCCCAACAACGGCAGCTTTGCGAGTTTTTAGACATTAATCAAACTAAACTTCGTCAAAAACATATCCAATATGATCTTAGAAAAAATTAGCCGCCATTAAGTAGATATCGCTCAGCACGTTCGACTCGACGTGGCTTGCCACATAAAATGAGCACATCATCTTCCTTAATAGCGAAGTCATCATCAGGTTCACTAATTTCTTCATGATTGCGACGAATACCACGCAATGTAATGCGTAATCGCTCCAACGGTAAGTTACCAACAAGGTGACCAATAACATGAGCATCAAGTGGCACAGCAACGGCGTGGAGCTGCTCTAAATCTAGCTCCATGTTGTGAGAGGATTCATCACCGTGAAAGTAGCCATGCATAAACTTATATTGATTTTTTCGCTCTATTTGTATGCGTTTCAATACGCGGCTCATGGGCACGCCTGATAAAAACAACACCTGAGAAACCAACATCAAACTTCCTTCTAAAGTCTCAGGCACAACAGTCTGTGCTCCTGCTTCTTTTAGTTTGCGCATATCAGTGTCATCACGGGTTCTGATCATTACCTCTATATCTTGCCCCATTTCTTTACAAGCACTGAGTACCTGCATTACTGAATGATTATCATCAAAAGTGATTACGACTAATTTTGCCTTATCAACGTGACAATTCTTTAAAATATCGCGATGACGAGAGTCTCCAAACAATACTTTTTCGCCACCGACAATCGCCTCTTGAATACGCACAGGATCTTGATCCATCGCGATATAAGCTATGGCTTCTTTTTTAAGAAATCGTGCGATGGTTTGCCCCACTCGCCCAAAGCCACAAATAACAACATGATCTTTCATTAACTCACACGTTGTTGGTGTCGGTAATGGCTTATCTAAGAGTTCATGAGACTTAATAAGGTGCTTGGCAAGTGCATCTGCTTTGTGCATTAAAATCGGCGTCATAGCCATGCTTAATACACCCAATGCAATAATCAATGATACGGTAGCATCCGACAACAATGCATTCTTCTGAGCTAATGCTAAAACGACAAATCCAAACTCCCCTACTTGCGCTAAATAAAATCCACTTTTGAGTGCGCTGCGCCTCTTGGCTCGCCGATTAAAATAGATTAATGCAACAATGGCTGACTTAGCCAAAATAAGAAGCGGCAGACAAATCAATAACAGCGACCATTGATCGACTAATAGGGATAAATTGAGCATCATGCCAATGGACACAAAAAACAGTCCCATTAGAATATCTTTAAAGGGGCGAATATCCGCATCTAATTGATGACGGTATTTGCTCTCACCAAGCATCATACCAGACAGAAAGGCGCCTAATGCCGCAGATAAACCAAGTGAGTAAGTTAAGGCTCCTGTAAACACCACCACCATTATTGCTGTTAATACAAATAGTTCATCTGAGCGTGCTCTTGCAATCTCATCAAATAACTTAGGTAAGATTAATTTCCCGGCGAGAAAAATGATAATGAACGCGCCAACGCCTTTACCCAGCGCCAGTAACAGCGATAAACCAAAATCTGAATCAGTTCCCAACATAGGAATCAAAATAAGAACCGGGACAACAGCAATATCTTGAAATAGCAATACAGAAATAGCCATCTGCCCACTACCGCTGTTAGTTTGACGCATCTCAGATAACTGTTTAATCACAATTGCCGTCGATGATAGCGCTATCACAACGCCAACAATTAACGCCTGTTCGACATCAAGTCCAACGGTTAAACAAATTCCGGCAACAATAGCTGTCGTTATTGCAAGTTGCGCGCTGCCCAATCCAAATACTAGCCCTTTCATCGACATCAATTTAGGTAATGAAAATTCAAGACCCAATGAAAATAAAAGAAAAACAACGCCCATTTCAGCCAAGAAATGCATTTGCTCGGAGTCTGCCAATAATTCAAATACACTCGGCCCCACGAGAATGCCAGTGACTAAGTAACCTAGCACAGGGGGGATTTTTAGGCGGCGAAACGACAGCAGCACTAGAATAACGAGCAGTAATGAAATCAATACTGACAGCATAGAAGTTTATTTCCTTGTCAAAATGCTTGAATTCGAACCCTTACTTTAGCGCAATAACTGGCTATTTTAAAAGCACTAATTAATTCATCACTAACGTTAAAAAATTTTGGCACACCCTTTGCTTTGTTATAAACAATTAACGTGGTGTCAATTTTTTGAACAGCGAAATAGTATCCCGAGCAAAGATGTAGTGCCGGTTATCACACAACAGAGTGAGAATTAAAATGCAACGTCTAAACTTACCTATCAATGAACTAGAAAGCATTGAATTTACTTCAATTGCCAAAGAGCTAGGTGAAAATACCAATACGCCTGTTCGTAGAGCATTAGACAAACTCGATTTTTTACAAAAGCTTAGTGTGGCCATTGAATTGCAACCTTTATTAGCGATTTATGCGCGTGAAGTGAGTTTGCGTCTCCATATTACGGGTTTAGAGTTTGAATATAACGACCAAGTCTTTCAGCCGAAATATTCACAAGGCAGTTGTTGTGTATTAAGTAGTAATTTGTACTTGCATGACAAATCATTAGGAGTCGTCCGTTATTTATCAACTAAGCCTCTTGCTCAATCGCAGCGGCAGTTAATTGCCTCATTAGAGCAGCAATTACTGCAGCCGCTCAATAACGTATTAATTTTTGAGCATAATCGCCGTTTGAGTTTACGTGATCATTTAACAGGTCTTGGTAATCGTAGTTACTTTGACGAAACGCTTAGCTGCATGAAATCAACTGCACAGCGCGAAGACCGTCCATTTAGTTTATTGATGCTAGATCTTGATAACTTTAAACAAGTTAACGATCAAAATGGTCATACAGAAGGTGATCTTGTTTTAAAACAGTTTGCGAAAATTTTACGTGAAGCGCTGCGCAGCAATGATTATGTATTTAGATTTGGTGGTGATGAGTTTGTGCTATTACTTGCTCATAGCGATTCATTAAATCCATCATTAGTCGCACAACGTATTATCGATATGGTTTGCCAAGACAAATTAATGATGGGCCATCAAGTTACAACGTCAATCGGTTTTACAAATTGGAAGAATGGCGATTGCAATGCTTCCATGATAGAGCGAGCTGATAAAGCGCTATATCATGCTAAAGATCATGGCAAAAATAAATTCCATTGCCTCAACGATTAGATTTTTAAATTGGCATAAGTATCAATGCTTATGCCAATTTAATGTTAATATTTGAGCAGCTGTATTTTCGTCAACCGGTTCGCCTAACCACTCGTTCTCCACCCAATAACCAATAGCTGCAACCAACTCCCCATCAACACATAAACAAGGCACTAGCGGTCGCTCCCATGGAGGCACCTTAAACTCCTGCCATAGTTTTTTAAGAGTTCGCCGTTTATCTCGTGAACTCGGCCACGCTTTTATTGAACCAGATAAGCCAAACTCAATAGTCACTGTGCTTTCATCATTGGGTTTTCTGAACAAGAAAGAGTGATGGTTAGCCATTTCATTAAATTTGACTATGCCTAACGAAAAATCAAACGTTAACTGTTTTGAAATATCTTCAACAATAGTCTGCTGCGATAACGCGTCAATTGACTCGTCAACGATATAAAGGCGCTGCTGAAATCGGCGTATCGATTTATCGCCAAGCACAATTTTCATCTTACTGTCATCTGCGCTATTAGCTTGTTGACTAACTTCAGCAAGTTGTTTGGACGACGGCAACAAAACACGATTTAATCGCAACCAATAACGTAATAGGTTATTTTGACGCGCTTGTGATAAGGTTTTTAACGCCGTTAATTCAAGCTGTTGAGTTGAAGCCTGATGAGAAAAGTCTTCTTTAGCGACTTCATCTGCTAAGGATACGGCTTCTTGACATAGAGCAGCAGTTCTTGCGACATTCTGACTAAAGCTAGGCCAGCGCTCATTCAAATCATTGATAACATGATGACGTAAATAATTGCGATCAAAGCTCTGATCTTGATTACTTTCGTCTTCAATCCAACTCAAATTATGAGTTGTCGCCCATTGTTCAATTTCATGGCGCGTGATACTTAATAATGGACGAGCATGCAGTCCGTTCTTTAACTCATTGCACGGCGCCATAGCGGCTAAACCTAATACACCACTGCCGCGCTTTAATGCAAGCAGTAATGTTTCAGCTTGGTCATTAAGATGTTGAGCTGTCACGAGTACACTGTCAGCTGACAGATGTCTATCAAACGCTTGATAGCGCTGTAATCTCGCTTCTCCCTCAATACCTAATTTTGACGGCAAGACGTTGACTTGTTCACATTGATAGTCAATCGACAGCTCTGCGCACAGCTGCTGGCAAAAGACTTGCCACTGCCCAGCATTAGCACTCAATCCATGATTAACATGCACTGCAATAATCTGCGCCGTCGGCAATTGTGATTTCACTAAAGCGTCGAGCAACACGACAGAATCAACTCCACCACTAAGACCGACAACAAAGCGACGCCCTTCAAGTTGATGTTGCTTGATAAATTGATTAACCGCTAACACTAAGCTCATGACTAACAATATTAAGTAAGAGAAAAGAAGAGTATACAAGCCTAATGGCTGGCTATAAAACAAAAATGCCGCTTAGGTTTCCCTAAACGGCATTTTGATGATGCAATTAACGCCTAACAGTAGCCAAATGACATTAAACGTTTGTAACGATTATCTAACATCGTATCGACATCTAATGCTTTTAGCACTGCAATTTGATCAACTAGCGTTGCTTTAACATTGTTAGCCATGGCATCAAAATCGCGATGAGCGCCGCCTAATGGCTCTTCAATAATATTATCAATAAGCTCCAAACCTAATAAACGGTCTGAGGTAATCCCCATTGCTTCCGCCGCTAGTGACGCTTTGTCAGCGCTCTTCCATAAGATAGATGCACAACCTTCAGGAGAAATCACAGAATACGTACTGTATTGCAACATATTAACGGTGTCACCGACGCCAATAGCTAACGCACCACCAGAGCCGCCTTCACCAATCACAGTACACACAACGGGTACTTTTAAACCAGCCATTACTTTTAAGTTACGTGCGATAGCTTCTGATTGACCGCGCTCTTCAGCGCCAACGCCTGGGTAAGCTCCTGGAGTATCAATTAATGTAACGATAGGCATATTAAAACGCTCCGCCATCTCCATTAAGCGTAATGCTTTACGGTAACCTTCAGGACGCGGCATACCAAAGTTACGTTTAACTTTTTCTTTAGTGCTACGCCCTTTTTGATGCCCGATAACCATCACAGGCGTACCATTTAATCGTGCGGTACCACCAATAATTGCTTTGTCATCGGCATAAGCACGATCACCACAGATCTCATCAAAATCTTCAAACACGCGCTCGATATAATCATACGTATATGGGCGCTCTGGATGACGAGCAATTTGACTAACTTGCCACGGACCAAGATCAGAAAAAATCTTTTGCGCCATAGACACGCTTTTTTCTTCAAGTGTTTGAATTTCTTGTGCAAGATCTATATTAAGTGAGCTATTACTGCTCACATTTCTCAACTCATCAATTTGCGCATGTAATTCAGCAATTGGTTTTTCAAACTCTAAAAAATTCTGACTCATTAATTCATCTCTTTAAAATGTGGCGTAATCTTAAGTGAATGGCAGTATCGTTGTCTGCATTATAGCCTAAGTTACTTAAATTATTACAATAGCTTGAAATCTTTAGAACTTTAATCGAACGTGCCTATTTCCAAGCAACATTCGCAAGTTATCTAACAACTCATCGTCCGGCGTAACTCGCCATTGGATACCCAATTCGAGCTTGGCAGTTGCCTCAGCACGGGAATAAAAAATATTAACCGGCAACGCACCATATTGAAACGGCGCCAATGCTTGATTAAATCGTGTGAAAAAGTGCTTGTCGATTTGCTGTTGTTCAACCTTCAGTTCTAACGCAGTTGCAAAGCGCTCACGGGCATTTGCTACATCGTAGACTTCTTTGACGGACATTCTATTACCCCCAGAAAAATCATCAAAGCTGACCTCTCCTTCTAGCACTAATATTTTGTCTTTTTGCAGTAAATCTTGGTATTTTTCTAACGTTTCGCTGTAAAGCATCGCTTCTAACCGACCACTTTTATCATCAATGGTCATAATTCCCATCTTAGAACCGCGTTTCGTGATCATGGCTCGAGATGCAATGACAAGACCTGCCGCCTTTACAACTTGACCACGTTCAGTCGGCACAATGTCCTTTAAACGACAACGGGTATAGTGCTTCAATTCTGGCAAATACTGATTTATTGGATGGCCTGTTAAATACAAGCCAAGCGTCTCACGCTCACCCTCAAGCCAAATTTTATCAGGCCACGGCATCACATCGGTAAATTCATGACTGACGTCTTCATCATGGCTGGCTAAGAGACCGAATAAATCATGCTGCCCAACGGCTCTATCTTTGGCGTGTTGTTCAGATGCTTTTACGGCTTCAGGTAGTGAGGCCATCATTGACGCGCGATGCGGGCCTAATTTATCAAGGGCACCTGCTTTAATTAATTTCTCAAAAATTCGTTTGTTAATTTTCTTAGTATCTATTCGACCACAAAAGTCAAAGAGATCTTTAAATGGGCCGCCTTTTTCGCGTGCCTCTAAAATAGCTTCGACAGGGCCTTCACCAACGCCTTTAATGGCACCAATGCCATAAACGATTTCTTCATCTTCATTAACGCTGAATTTGTATTCACCTGAATTAACATCGGGTGGATGTAGCACTAACTTCATGCGTTCACACTCGTCCACCAAGGTAACGATTTTATCGGTGTTATCCATATCGGCCGACATTACCGCAGCCATGAAATAAGCAGGATGATGACACTTAAGCCACAATGTTTGGTAAGAAACAAGCGCGTATGCTGCTGAGTGAGATTTATTAAATCCGTAGCCCGCGAATTTCTCTACCAAATCGAAGATTTTCATGGCTAGCTCGCCATCAACGCCGTTATTTTTTGCACCATCTTCGAAGGTAGAACGCTGTTTTGCCATCTCTTCAGGTTTTTTCTTACCCATCGCACGACGCAACATGTCCGCGCCGCCAAGGGTGTAACCAGAAAGGACCTGCGCAATTTGCATTACCTGTTCTTGATACAAAATAATGCCGTAAGTTGGCTCTAACGTTTCTTTGAGAGATTCATGCTGCCATTGACTGTCCGGGTATGACACTTCTTCACGGCCGTGCTTACGATCGATAAAGTTATCTACCATGCCTGATTGCAATGGACCCGGTCTAAATAATGCTACCAGTGCGATAATATCTTCAAAACAATCCGGTAAAAGACGACTAATCAGCTCTTTCATACCACGAGATTCTAACTGGAATACCGCGGTTGTTTCACTGCGCTTTAACATCGCGAACGACGCAGGATCTTCTAATGGAATGGATTCAATTGCTACCGGCTCTAGTCCTTTTTTGGCGCGAGCAGCATTAAGTGGATCTAGTGCCCATTTAATAATGGTTAACGTACGCAAACCCAAGAAGTCAAACTTGACCAAGCCCGCTGTTTCAACATCGTTCTTATCGAACTGTGTTACAGGGTTCTTACCTTCATCGTCACAATAAAGCGGCGCGAAATCTGTAATGGTTGTTGGTGAAATAACAACACCACCGGCATGTTTACCGGCATTACGCGTGGTGCCCTCGAGACGGCGCGCCATATCAATAAGCTCACGCACATCTTCATCGGCTTGATAAAGTTGATCAAGCTGTGGCTCCACTTCCCATGCTTTGGTCAGTGACATACCTGGCTCAGCAGGAATAAGCTTCGTTAAACGCTCGACAAACCCATACGGCTGGCCCATAACACGGCCAACATCTCGCACAACAGCCTTTGCTGCCATAGTACCGAAAGTAATAATTTGCGATACCGCATCACGGCCATATAGCTCCGCAACATGGTCGATAACCCTATCGCGCCCTTCCATACAAAAATCGACATCAAAATCCGGCATGGATACACGTTCAGGATTAAGAAAACGTTCGAATAATAAATCGTACTCTAGCGGATCTAGATCGGTGATTTTTAGAGCGTAGGCCACTAAAGAACCCGCACCAGAACCACGACCTGGCCCTACGGGAACATCGTTATCCTTACTCCACTGAATAAACTCCATTACGATAAGGAAGTAGCCGGGGAATCCCATTTTGTTAACTACGCCCAGTTCGATATGAAGACGCTTTTCATACTCAGGTCGTTGACGTTCGCGCTCTTGCTCATCGGGAAATAAAAACTCTAATCGCTCTTCTAAGCCATCAACTGATACTTTTACAAGGAAGTCTTCAATCTCTAAATCACCGGTTGGATAGTCTGGTAATACATACTCATCTAAAACAACGGTAACATTACAGCGCTTGGCAATTTCGACAGAATTGGTTAATGCAGAAGGAATATCACTAAATAATTCACACATTTCTTCTTCTGTACGAAGAAATTGTTGATCACTATATCGTTTAGGTCGACGAGGATCAGCAAGGCCATAACCGTCGTGAATTGCGACTCGCACTTCATGCGCATCAAAGTCAGCGCTATTTAAAAAAGTAACTTCATTGGTGGCAACAACTGGAATATTCGTTTGGCTGGCAAGCAAGCAGGCACGATGTAAATACTCTTCTTCATTGACTCGTCCCGTGCGCAATAACTCAAGATAAAAATCATCTTTAAAATGCTCTTGATAAAATGAAAGGCATTGACGTGCCAGTTTATCATTCCCTTTAAGCAGCGCCATGCCAACATCACCTTCACGGCCACCGGATAGAATAATCAACCCTTCATTATATTTCGCAAGCCAAGCCTTATCGATAACGGCTTTGTCATGTACTTTTCCGCGTAGATAAGCTTGAGAAATCAATAATGTAAGATTGTTATAGCCTCTATTATCTTTACAAAGGATAGTGATGCGCCAAGGTTCTTCATCAAACTCATCGCTTTGCACCCACATATCAGCGCCAATAATAGGTTTAATACCAGCGCCATGTGCACCGCGATAGTACTTTACTAGGCCACACAGGTTTACTAGATCCGTAATAGCCATAGCAGGCATTTTTAATTCGTCAACTTTACCAACAATCTTACCAACCTTGGCAACACCATCGGCCATAGAGAAATCTGAATGGATTCTTAGATGAACAAATTTAGGGTCGATCACAACACTTCCTTACCAACAGCGGCATTTTTAGATGAGATTTAGCGCTGCTTTAACAGGTTTAAAACTACGTCGATGATAAGGGGTTACACCAAATTGCTCAATCATTTCCATGTGCAATTTGGTTGGATACCCTTTATGTTTGGCAAAACCAAACTGGGGAAACTCTTTATCAAGTGCTTCCATTTCACGATCTCGGGTGACCTTAGCAATAATAGAAGCGGCACTAATTTCTTCAACGCGAGCGTCACCTTTTACAACAGCTTGAGATGACATTGATAATACTGGACATCGATTACCGTCAATCAAGACATGTTGTGGCATAATTGCTAGTCCATTCACCGCGCGCTGCATTGCAAGCATCGTGGCATGAAGAATATTTAGTTCGTCAATTTCATCGGGACTCGCACGGCCAACGGCATATGCTAACGCATTATCGACGATAAGATCGTAGAGTGCATCTCGCTTCTTATCGCTTAATTTCTTAGAATCGGCTAATCCTTCAATGGGCTTGGCAGGATCAAGAATAACCGCTGCGGTGACAACATCTCCCACCAAAGGACCACGTCCCACTTCATCGACACCGGCAACAACAAGATCAGGAAAGATAAATTCAGGTTCTGTAGGCATATTCTTCTTCTTAATTTGGGTAAATCAATTAACGCTTAATAAGCTTAAGAACGCTATCAGCGGCACGTTCACTCGCATCACATTTGAGTACTTGCTGCAATTGACTAAACGAGTTCAGCATTACCTTATTATCGCTATCGAGCAATTTAGATGCTTCTTTAACAATATTATCATTAGTGGCATCTTCTTGAATTAACTCAACAATAAGCTCTTCTTTCGCTAACAAATTAGGCAAAGAATAATGCGTCACTTTCATCATGGGCTTAAATATTTTATACGTTAACCAATGAATTTTGTGAACAACAAGCATCGGACGATTAACTAGTAGTCCTTCTAATGTCGCGGTGCCAGAAGCCAACATAATAACGTCGCTTGCCGCCATCACATCTCTTGATTGGCCATCAATAATTTCAATAGCAAGATTGGGAGCATACAACGCTTTTGCCGCCAAAAATTGCGCTTTACGCTGCTCATTAACCAATGGAATAACGAAATGGAGTGTTGGATATCGTTCTTTGAGGCTTAATGCTGCCTCTAAATACATCTGGCTATTATATTTTAGCTCGCTGCCTCTACTACCCGGCATTAGCGCTAAATATTTCACGTCCTGCTGCAAAGATAATCTTTCACGAGCATCTACTTTTGACATGTCAGGTTGAATTTGGTCGGCTAGGGTATGACCTACAAAATCACATGGAAAGTCATACTTATCGTAAAACTCTTTTTCAAATGGCAGCAATGCTAATACTAAGTTTGTCGCTTGGGCAACTTTAAAAATACGCTTTTGACGCCACGCCCAGATGGATGGACTCACGTACTGAACTGTTTTGATCCCAGCTTCTTTTAACTGAAGCTCTAAGCGCAAATTAAAATCGGGGGCATCAATGCCAACAAAAACATCGGGTGGATTAGCAGTAAAATGTTCAAATAAATGACGCTTGATTGCAAAGAGGCGTCTTAGACGGCTAAAGACTTCCACCAGTCCCATGACTGATAATTCTTCCATGTCAAACAAGCTAACACAACCTTGTTCAATCATTTGTGGACCGCCAATGCCTTCGAAAATAGCGTTTGGATAGCGTTGTTTGACAGACTTGATGAAACTCGCACCTAAAATGTCGCCGGAGATTTCTCCAGCGACAATGCCAATGCGTATAGGGGTAAGATCAACGTCTGTGTGAGGGGTTTTATGGCTCACGCCAACTCCTTAAAGTCGTTGTTTATCGGATAATACCGCGGTCAGAGTTGTTAATAAAATCAACGAATAATCCAACATTTTCATCGTCAGAATTGTTGAGTTCAGTAACGGCGTCTTCTAAAGATAATTGCTGTTTATAAATAGTCTTAAAACCGCGACGGATAGCTAAAATAGATGATTTACTAAAATCACGACGTTTAAGGCCTTCACTATTAATGCCACGAGGTACACAGGGTTGTCCGGCACAAATCACAAATGGGGGAACGTCTTGGTTAACCCAAGATGTTGCACCAACAAAACAGTGAGCACCAATTTTTACAAACTGATGTACGCCTGTCATGCCGCCAATGATCGCGAAATCACCAACAACCACATGACCCGCTAGATTAACGCTATTAGCCAAGATACAGTTATTGCCAATAATACAATCATGGGCCACATGAACGTAGGCCATCAACAAATTATCACTGCCAATTCGTGTAATTCCTTTATCTTGTACAGTCCCTCGATGGATAGTCACACCTTCACGGACGACGTTTCTGTCCCCCATAATAAGCTGTGTATCTTCACCAGCGAACTTCTTATCCTGACATTCTTCACCAACAGAGGAAAATTGGAAAAAGTGATTTTCTTTTCCTATGGTTGATGGTCCTTTAATAACAACGTGGGACTCAATGATACAGTCGTCACCCAATGTGACCTCAGCACCGATATAGCTCCACGGGCCAACGGTTACATTTTTACCAAGTGTTGCATTAGGATGTACAAAAGCTAAGGGATCTATCACAATTTAGTCCTTACGAGCACACATTAGATCTGCGCTACAAACTACCTTACCGTCAACTCGCGCTTCACAGTAAAACTTGCCAATACCGCGACGTTCTTTTAAATATTCTACATGAATGTTTACGACATCACCTGGCACTACAGGTTGTTTAAAGCGTGCATTATCAATTGCAGCAAAGTAATACAACGTATCATCTGATTTTTCAATCGTTTTAAAACCTAGAACACCAGTAGCTTGTGCCATCGCTTCTAAAATTAACACACCAGGCATAATTGGTTTTATTGGAAAATGACCTTGAAAAAATGGTTCATTAATAGTGACGTTCTTTACTGCGTGTAATGATTTTCCTACTTCAAAATCAATAACCTTATCAATTAACAGAAAAGGATAACGATGAGGCAAAAGCGCCATGATTTCATTGATTTCTAGTGGTGATAATTCGTTAGACAAAACAGTTCTTCCTGAGTAAATAGTTACTTAATCTTGCTTAAGTCGTTTTTCAACGGCTTTAAGTCTCTTGGCCATATCGTCTAATTGACGATAACGCGCTCCATTTTTGCGCCATTCGCGATTCGTTTGTGAAGGCATACCTGAAGAGTATACACCAGCTTCAGTAATATCCTTAATAACCATACTCATCCCTGTGACCGTCGCCCCGTCACAAATGGACAAATGACCATTAATGGCACAGGCACCGCCGATAATACAATTATTGCCAATGTTGACACTGCCGGCAACACAAGTGTTTGCCGCCATCGCACTGTAATTACCTACGACAACATTGTGACCAAGGTGTACTTGGTCATCAATAATACAGCCATTGCCAACAATTGTTGGATCTAACGCGCCACGATCAATCGTACTACCAGCGCCAATTTCTGTACCGTCACCAATTTCAACACCACCAAGCTGAGGAATTTTGTGCCATTGCCCATTATGCGGAGCAAAGCCAAACCCATCAGCGCCAATTACGGCAGTTGAATGAATAAGACAATTCACGCCAATAATTACATTATGATAAATAACAACATTTGCCCACAACTTCGCATTGGGTTTTAAAATGGTGTTTTCACCAATAAAGCAATTAGCACCAATGATACAGCCATCGCCGATGTTTGCTCCGGCCTCAATAACGCTATTTGGGCCAATTGAAACATTGTCACCAATCACTGCGCTATCTGATATATTTGCCATTGGGCTAATGCCATGAGCAGGCTTTGGGGTTGTATCCATGATATTAGCTAGCATTGCATAACCCACATAGGGCTCATCTAAAAGCAGCGCATTGCCAGAATAATCAGCAGCATCATCTGGGCGCATAATAATCGCGCTAGCTTGAGCCGTGAAAATCTGCTCTTTGTATTTAGGATTTGCCAAAAAAGAAATCTGCCCCGATTGAGCAGATTTTAGAGTCGCTATACTTGAGACGGTAATATCACCGTCTCCTTGTAATGTCGCATCAAGCTTTTTCGCTAACTGAGCGAGCGTAAATTTGACCATGTTATTTAGACTTAGATACTTTCTTAATAACTAGTTGAGAAATATCATTCTCTTTAGTGATAAAAGCAACTGCATTCGATTGTAAAATCACATCATACTTTTCCGATTTTGCGATTTCATTGACAGCTTTTTGAACTTCTAATAGTAATTTATTTTGCTCTTCACCACCGCGGCGACGCATGTCTTCTTCTAAAGCTTTACCTTTAAGTTGGTAATCACTTTTCAAAGATTCCATTTCACGTTGCATATCAAGTTTTTGTTGTTGAGTAAGCAATGCACCATCACGCTTGCTCTTTTCAGCAAGATCTTGCATTTTTTTAACTAGCGCTTGTACTGATTCACGACGCTCTTTAAATTCAACGTCTAACTTTTGGCTTAAGTGTTCACGTTGTGGCAAATTTTGGAAAATTGTACCCATATCGATAACACCAATTTTTTGCTCAAATGCAAAACTTGCACTGCTAAATGACGTACCTACTAATAATGCCGCTGCAGTAACTGCTGTTGCTAACTTTTTCAAAACCTTCTCCTTTAAATACCGCTTAAACGTGCAGTAATTTTTTATAATTAAAATGTTGTACCAATATTAAATGAAAATACTTCTAAACGATCGCCTTCAACTTCACGTAATGGCCTTGCCAAGCTAAATACCATTGGACCCATTGGTGATAACCATTGCACAGATATACCGTAAGACGCTCTAAACTCTTTTGGATCTGAGAAATCATAGATTTTTTCAAATTCCGTTTCAGCAAGTTGACGATAGCGATCGTAGTTAAACTCAGTCTGTCTCTTATACACATCTCCGAGCCCACGAGACTAGG
>CAJXRU010000104.1 GCA_913060565.1 uncultured Gammaproteobacteria bacterium
CAAACAATACAAAATCGACATGAGCGAAGCGCTGCATGAAGATCCTGAGCACTTTAAAACGTTTAACGAGTTTTTCACGCGTGAACTCAAAGAAGGCTTACGTCCAATTAGCGATACTGATGTTGTGTTGCCAGTAGATGGTTGTGTATCACAGCAAGGGCCGATGACAGCTGGTCGTATCATTCAGGCTAAAGGTCATGATTACTCTGCATTCACACTGTTAGGCGGTGATAAAAACCGTGCTAAGCCGTTTGCTAATGGTCACTTTTCAACAATCTATTTGGCGCCAAAAGATTATCACCGCATTCACATGCCAATGGACGCTACTTTGCGCGAAATGGTTTATGTACCGGGTGATTTATTTTCGGTTAATCCGTTAACAGCGCAAAATGTACCAGGTCTATTTGCCCGTAATGAGCGTGTTGCTGCAATTTTTGATACTGAGCACGGCCCAATGGCCATGGTGTTAGTTGGCGCAACTATTGTGGCAAGTATTGAAACTACTTGGCACGGCACTGTGACTCCACCTTGTGGTCAACTTGATAGCTGGGAGTATCCAGCAGATGGCGACAATGCGATTACTTTAAAAAAAGGTGAAGAAATGGGCCGCTTTAAACTAGGCTCAACCGTTGTTATGTTATTTGGTGACGACATGCTAAGTCATTTTGAAGAAGGACTAGAGGCGGGCACTGTGACACGCTTAGGTCAGCCAATGGCACATCTTAATAAATAATGCAGGAACAGACTAAGAGTCTATTCCAACTTCACTTTGCCGTATTGCTATTTGGTGGTACGGCATTATTTTCACATCTATTGCCGTGGTCTGCGGTTGATATTACGTTGTTTCGAACGGCGATCGCCGCTGTTGCGCTGGCACTCATTATTAAATTCCAAGGGGATGCGATCGCTCTGAAATCACGTCGTGATTATCTTATCGCGCTAGTGTTAGGTATTAGCGTTGGCTTACATTGGGTGACGTATTTTTATTCCATGCAACTCGCTGGTGTTGCCATTGGCATGTTGTCTTTCTTTTGTTATCCCGTCGTTACCGTCTTTTTAGAGCCATTATTTTCGAAATCGCGTCCTCATCGTCGAGATATCGCCTGCGGGCTGCTAGTTTTCGTCGGTGTATATCTGCTAGTCCCTGAGCTGACATTGCAAAACGAAACGACATTAGGCGTTATTATTGGTGTTATATCAGGCATTTTATTTGCAATCCGTAATGTCTTGCATAAACGATATTTTAGTCACTATAAAGGCACGCAAGCAATGTTCTATCAAACCGGTGTCGTTGCGTTGATGTTATTGCCGTTTATGGAATTTAATCCGTTAGATATGAGTGGATTGTGGAATGATAGTGGGCTAGGTGAATTTGGTTTGTTATTGTTATTAAGTCTTATTTTTACCGCCGCTCCCCACTCATTTTTGGCAAATTGCTTTAAGCATTTATCGGCTAAAACTGCAGGATTGATATCTTGTATGCAACCTGTTTATGGCGTTGTATTAGCAACGTTTATATTGGGGCAATGGCCTAATATGATGGTGTATATCGGTGGTTTTTTAATTGTCATTGCGGCTGTTACCGAAACTATTTTAGTCACGAGGAATCGTCATGGATGAGTTAAAGTCACGTCTAATTAAACAAGAAGGCATGCTCGTATCACCAACAACACGGCATAATGTCGAGGTGATTAAGCAACTTATTGATAAAGAATTTATTGAGGTTGGTGCAAGTGGCAGACGATTTGGCTACGACGACGTTATCAAACGATTACCTATTGAGTCTCCAATGCGCTGCCTGCAAAGCGATTTTGAATGTCGTTTGTTAGCACCAACAATCGCTCAGCTTTGCTATCACGCTATTATTTATACCAACAACGGTGAGCTTTACTCTCGGCGCACCTCTGTTTGGCGGCTCGAACACGTTTCAATGCAATGGAAAATGCTTTATCATCAAGGAACTAATCTAACTTGAGTTGTATTTAGCGTATGGTTATGAATTAAACCACCACTAAACTTAAGGGGGTGTTTTTAATTTTTATTTGCCACTTTGGAGTTACTATGAATAACTTTAAAAAGCTGTTTTCCTACCTAATTATTATCCTTTTTATAGAATCAGTCGCTTTTTCGTTTATTAATGACAGCTACTTGTCATTAATCCTTATCGGATTGCCAACAGCGCTAGTGGCGTTGTTTATGCTCAATCAACAACCTGACTCTGCCTTAACACGTCACACCGTTGCATTAGCAACAATGGTGTTTGCGTGCTTGCATATTCATCAACTAAACGGCCTTATTGAAATTCATTTTGAGTTGTTTATTTTACTAGCGTTTTTAATTGTGTTGCATGATTGGCGAATTTATATTTCTACTTTGGTACTCGTCGGAGCACATCACATGTCATTTTATTTTATGCAAACGAGTAATGTTGGCGTATATGTGTTCAGTGAAGATCGTTTAGTTTTTAGCAACGTGCTGATTCACGCTGTTTATTTTGGGGTGGAGTGTTTAGTCGCAGGTTATATTGCTAAAACGCTTAATGATGAGCGAGTCATAGGTCAGCAGCTTTCTCAAGCAACGCGCAATATAACGGGAAATATTAATGCGATCGACTTAAGCGTGCGGGTCGATGAGAACGACAATCCATTATTGAAAGATTTTAACCGTTTATTATCGACACTTGATAATGTCATTAGTGATATCAAGCAACAATCCTTGCTGTTTTCTAATGACGCTAAAAATTTGGTTGTTGCTCGTAGCGATTTACAGAGTTCTTCTGATGTTAAGCATGATCAAACTAATGCTATTGCTGCATCTGCAGAAGAAATGGCGGTGACTGTAACATCTATTGCGCGAGATACAGGTGAACTTAGTGAGTCTATTGAAACGGCTAACAGTAAGACGATTGCAGCAAATGAGAAAATTCTTAATGTTCATGATAAAAACAATCAATTAGCGAGTCTTCTACGTCAAACTGGCGACGATATTTCTGAACTTGCAAGCTCCAGCGCGAGTATTTCTAATGTGCTATCAGAAATTACCGGCATTGCAGAGCAAACTAATCTATTGGCGCTAAATGCTGCGATTGAAGCCGCTCGAGCTGGAGAGCAGGGACGTGGATTTGCGGTAGTCGCAGATGAGGTTAGGGCATTGGCTAATCGCACTAAAGAAAGCACCAACAAAGTCGATGAAACCTTAGCGCGATTAGAGAATTATTCTCAACGTTCCACCCAATCAATGACCAGCTCCATTGACGTTGTGGAAGAGATTTTAACGATTGCTGAGCAAGCTAAGTCTTATGTTGAAGAAGCATCTCAGTTGGTGGCTGAGTCAAGCGGCCTAGCCATTAATGTTGCTAGTGCTGTTGAGGAGCAATCGGCCACGACGCAAGAAATTGCGAATAGCTCTGAGAATTTACGACAATCGGTTCAAGAAGATATTGATAAAGTGGGGGTTGTATCTATCGCCGCTGAAAGTATTGACAGCTCCGTGGCCACAATGAGTGAGCGAATTGCCAACTTCAAATAAAAAATTAGCGCCGCACTATTATTGGATAGTCGGCGTGTGGTTGATTTGGGTTATTATTGGCTTTGCTTATTTAGTCAACCAGCGATTGGTTCAATTTGATCCAACCCATCAATTACTCAATGTACCTGAACAACAATTGGTTGCTCAGGTGCAGCAAGAAAATAATAAATTACCGCGGGTTTATCATCTAATTGACGAAAATTGTCATTGTACGTCGCTATTAAAAGAACATCGTGAACAGATCAATAAGATTGCCATTGAAGATGGTTTTAAGGTTGTTGATCTTGATGTGAGTGACAGCAAAATTGCCCCGTTAATTCCGGCAACGCCTGCCATTGTTATTGTAGGTGAAAATGCACAGCTGTTATATGTAGGCCCTTATGCGACTGGCCTCGATTGTTCTGCCGATAATAGTTTATTCGATGTCGTGTTGAATAATTATCGCCAAGGATTTGCAGCGTCAACAGTTATTGATGACGCCACTGGCTGCTACTGTAGCCGTTAAAATAGCCCCAAGAAATCGTCGAATACAGATTGTTTTTTCTCTTTCTTTTTTTGTTTTATCGCCGCACCTTGGCAAGTTCCTTCTCTAACAGAGGCTTCAATCGCTGGGATAGCAAGTGCATTGTTACAGCCTTTAGCACTTGCGAGGCCACTGGTTGCATCGAAATAGCCGGTAATGACACTAGCTGGATTGCCTAACGGCAATGAAACACCGCCACGTTGTATAACAAAATCACTATAAACGGTTAAGGCGCCCGTACTACCAGTCAGGCCAATTGGTTTGTTGTCATCTCTTCCTAGCCAGACTACCGTAGCCTCATTATTATCAAAGCCTGCATACCAACTGTCTCGTAAATCATCAGTAGTTCCTGTCTTACCGGCTAGTGCTAGTCCTTTATTTTTCCAGCGTAGTGATTTTGCAGTGCCTTTAGACGTTACTTTGTTTAGCGCATAGCGTGTCAGGTAACTGATCTGAGGAGTAATTGCCTGTACTGGTAGATTTTCATAGGCGTAGAAGGTTTCTTCATTTTGGGTTGTGACGGCAAGTACAGCATGGAGTTTTCGTTGTTCACCATTGTTTGCTAATGACTGATAGAGCTGCGTCACCATCCAAGGGCTTGTTTCAATAGCTCCAAGTAACATAGAAGGTCGACGTTTAAAATCGCCTTGCCATCCTGCGCGTTCAAGGCCATAGGAAATTGTATCAAGCCCAACATCCATTCCTAGGTTAACCATCGGAATGTTATATGAATAAGTAAGACTATCTAGAATGTTAGCTTGCCCTCTAAACTTTTTATCATAATTTAGTGGCTGCCACACTTCGCCTTCGTTGTTGGTTAGGCTAATCGCTTGATCATCAAGCATAGTAGCAAGGTTATATTGCCCCATGTCTTCTAACGCACTGGCGACAATGAAAGGTTTAATTAAGGAGCCTATTGGTCGCTGTGCATTGAGAGCACGGTTAAATCCGGCATAATTTGCATCTTTGCCCTCCACAATGGCTTTGATTTGTCCACTACGATAATTTGCAACAACAACGGCACCCTGTAGCTTGTTCGTCTTATTGGATTTTTCTAATATTTTGATACGATTGGTTAGGCTTTTTTGTGCAAAGCGCTGCGCATTACTGTCAAGTGTCGTATAGATAGATATGCCTGATGTGTTGGAAAAGTCTTGGGTAAAGCGTGTTCCAAGTTCCTTTTTAACGAGTGACATAAAACCATGAAATTGTCCGTGTTTTACGACACTGTTTTTTAAGCCAAGTGGCGATTTTGCAGCGCGTTGATATTGTTGTGCGCTGATAAAATCTTGGTTAACCATTTGGCGTAAAATGAAATCACGTCGCTCTAATGCGCGCTCAGGATAACGACTAGGACTGTAATAACTCGGTCCTTTGATGATGGCGACTAATAGGGCTACTTGCTCTGGCATGAGTTCATCAATAGGGCGGGCAAAATAGAACTCGCTGGCAAGGCCAAAGCCATTAACACTTAGCGGGCCATTTTGCCCTAGAAATACTTCGTTGAGATAGATCTCAAGCAATTCATCCTTTGAATATTTGAGTTCAATGAGTAGAGAATACAGTGCTTCTTTCGCTTTCCTTAATACAGACCGTTCGCGTGTTAAAAAGACATTTTTGACGAGCTGTTGAGTTAATGTAGAGCCGCCTTGAACAGTGCGACCAGCTTTGATGTTTGCAACGAGCGCTCTAAGAATCGACAGCGGTGCAATGCCCTGATGTTGGTAAAAGTTACGATCTTCGATATGAAGCAAGGTGGCGACGAGCAATTCTGGGATCTGCTCCCTTGGCACAAAGATACGATCTTCTTTACTTGAGTTACTAATACGTTTTAGCAATTTAGGTTCAATACTAAACTGTGCTAATGACTGGCGCGTTTTAAGATCTGTCATCGATTTTAAATAGTTGCCATTAAATTTCATCATGACCCGCTGTTGCGGATATGTGGTGTCTATATATGAAAATGCACGGCGATTAATATCAATTTTAGTTTTTGAAATTGAATATTCACCCGGTGCTGTCGGGTTGCTAACGCGTCGATAATTAAGGGCTTCTAACTCGTTAATAACTTGATTGCGAGCAATGCGTTGTTTGGGAAAAAGCGTTAGCGATTGAGCGTAAACTTTAGCGGGGATTTGCCAATGATCTCCAGAAAACTTTTGATCGATCTTGCTATCAAGGTAGATGGCATAAGCGGCGATTAATGTGATGCATACCAGGGAAATTTTACTAAAAAAGACGACAGTCTTACGTAACCATAAACGTGGTTTAGGTTGGGACTTTTTAGGCTGGGATTTAGAGGCCATTAAACGATATCTCAATACTCAAATTATCAATAATCATTTATCGCCAAGGTGATAAATGAGGTCATAGTGTAAAGGGCTATACGGGACAATGGCAATGAATAAATGATTGAATTTACGATAGGCTTTCAAGTAGTATTTTTCCCTACCTAGTCATTCATAACGCACGAGTAATTAATCCCGGAAGAGTTACCAACCCACGATCTTTGCTCGTGATATTTCCATTCTTATCAACAAAATAATAACTAGGGTAAGCGTCTACACGCCACTGCTGTTTGATAGAGTCATCGCCCAGCAAAATGTTATGTTCAAAGTCATGTTGCTGTTGAAACGCTTTTACATGATCTGCAGACTCCCAATCTAAGGCGATCATGACAATGTTGATTTCAGGTTTTACGTTTTTAAATGCTGCTAACGACGGCTGACTCAAGGCACAAACGGTACACCATGGGGCGAAGAAATATACAAGGGTAGATTGTTCTGTACTCAATATGGGGTGCTCGTTTTGCAAATTCATATCAAGCGGTGAAAGATGTTTATTTAAGGTGAGTGCTGGAGCGGGCTGTTGCGTATCAAGCATGTTGCGCGACAAAAACACTGATAGAGCAATAAACGCTATAACAATAATCAATAATTGCCCAAGGCCTTTTAGCCATTTGGTTGATTTTTTTTCTGAAGAGTTTGGCTGCTTTGACATATTGGTAACGCTTATAAAGATAATTGACTGCATCCTAGGTAGTTAAATGACTAAAATCAAGCATGATTTGGCTGTCACGAATTTCTCTTTAATATCAATTAAAAAATCAACAAACTATTAAAATTGTGTGATCTTCGACATATTTACTTGAGAATGATTTACATCTATATATTTAAAAGTATACTGCACAGTGTAGTTTTGTGGTCGGTGGTTTTTTATGCAAAACTAGAATTTATTCTTAACATTTTCCAGTGGATTTATTATGACGTCTAAGCGCTTATTCAATAGATTTAAATCAACGCCTTTTGCAAAAGGAGCGTTGGTCATGAGTATTATTGCCGTAATGGCAGGTTGTGAACAACAGAGTGACCAAGCACCAGCAGGTGGCATGCCGCCTGCAGCGGTCGCCGTTATCGAAATGCAAACCCGTTCAGTGCCGTTCAGCATCGAACTACCTGCAACGTTGTCAGGGGCAAAGGAAGTTGAAATTCGTGCCCAAGTATCGGGCATTTTGCAAGCACGTAATTTTAGCGAAGGCGATAAGGTAACAGCTGGGCAGTCGTTGTTTAGCTTAGACGCAAAAATTTATGCGGTTGAGGTCGAGCAAGCTAAATCGGCATTGAATGCGGCGAAGACTCGTCTTGAGCAAGCAGGGCGTGAAGTTAAACGACTAAAACCATTACGTGCTAAGAACTCTATTTCACAACGTGAATTAGATAATGCGATATCGACATTAGACATTAGTAAGTCGGATGTGAAAGCGGCAGAAGCCACTCTTTCGCGCGCCCAACTTCGACTGGATTACAGTAAGGTGACTTCGCCTGTCAATGGCATTGCAGGTCGTGAATTGGTATCGGAAGGCACTTATGTATCAGGCCCCGAAGTATTGTTAACACAACTAACGCAAATCGACCCTATTCGTGTACGTTTTGGCTTGTCAGAGCGTGAACAGTTAACAATGCGTAACGATGCTGCGTCTGGTGCGTTAACATTGCCAGAAGGCGGTCACTGGAAAACAAAAATTAAATTATTTGATGGTTCATTTCATCCGCAAGAAGGTTTAGTCAACTTCAGTGATATCCGTATCAATAGCTTAACAGGGACTAGTGAGCTACAAGCTATTGTGCCTAATTCAGATTTCTCGCTTCGTCCTGGACAGTTCGTACGTGTTGTACTTGAAGGCGCGGTACGTGAAAATGCTTACGTAGTGCCGCAACGTGCTGTATTGGATAACGGTTTAGGTAAGTTTGTTTATGTGATGGCTAAGAACGAACAAGGCATGACAATCGCACTTCCTGCACCGGTTGTTGTTGGTGAATGGGTGCAAGAGCAACAAGGCGATACTATTACTAATGGCTGGATCATCCGCAGTGGTTTAAAGAAAGGTGACAAAGTTATTATTGATGGCATGGCGCGCATTTTCTTCCCTGGTATGCCAGTGCGTTTAGTTGATAACGCGCAAGCAACTCAGCAATAGAGAGGATTAATTATGTTTTCTCGTTATTTTATCGACAGGCCCATATTTGCCTTCGTTATATCCATTTTCATAATACTGGCAGGCCTCGCTGCAATGCGCAGTTTGTCAATCGCGCAGTATCCTGAAATGTCGCCGCCAGTAGTGCAGGTTACAGCTGTTTACCCTGGTGCATCTGCGGAAGTGTTAGAACAAACGGTGGCAACACCACTTGAAAATGCCATTACTGGTGTTGAAGGCATGATGTATATGTCATCAACATCAACTAGTGCTGGCGCTACGACAATTACGGTAACCTTTGAAATTGGTACCGATCCCGACCAAGCATCAGTTAATGTTAATAATCGTGTGAAACAAGTTGAAGCGCGCCTGCCAGAACAAACACGCCGCCAAGGGGTTGTTGTAGCAAAGGGCTCATCAAGCTTCCTACATGTACACGCGTTTTATTCGCCAGACGATACTCGAGATGCTTTATGGACGTCGAACTACGTTACCTTGAATGTACTTGATAAAATTAAGCGTATTGCGGGCACGACGAGCGTTCAGATTTTTGGGGCAAAAGACTACGCAATGCGTATTTGGCTGCGTCCGGATGTGATGAGTCAATTGGGGGTTACCGTTGATGAAATCAGTAATGCTGTTCGCGAACAAAACTCGCAATACGCTGCTGGTCGCATTGGTGCTACGCCTACGTCTACAACACCTCAATCGTTAGTGTACAGCGTAAAAGTTCAGGGGCGTTTATCCTCTGCGACTGAGTTTGAGAATATTATTATTCGTTCAAACAGCGATGGTAGTTCACTGCGCTTAAAAGATATTGCACGTGTTGAACTAGGCTCTAAAGACTATGACTTTGATGGCCGAATTAACGGTAAAGAAGCGGTTCTATTAGGTATTTTTCTCCAGCCGGGTGCTAATGCGCTTGATGTAGCCGATGAAGTTAACGCCACCATTGCTGAATTGGAAACGCGTTTCCCACAAGGATTAAAACATTCATTGCCATATGACACGACGCGTTTTGTTGAAGTGTCTATTCGTGAAGTGGTAAAGACCCTTGCTGAAGCGATGTTACTGGTATTTATCGTTGTATTTATCTTCTTGCAAAACTGGCGTGCGACTTTAATCCCAATCTTGGCGGTTCCTGTATCGTTGTTGGGTACTTTTGCTGGTCTGTATATGTTGGGTTATTCCATTAACAGTTTAACCTTGTTTGGCATGGTGTTATCGATTGGTATTGTGGTCGATGATGCCATTGTTGTACTTGAAAATGTCGAACGTATCATGCACGAAGAAGGTAAAAACGTACGTGATGCAGCCATCAAGGCGATGAAAGAGGTTAGTGGACCCGTCGTGGCTATCGTATTAGTACTGTGTTCAGTATTCGTTCCTATTGCGTTTTTAGGTGGATTGACAGGTGAGCTATTTAGACAGTTTGCTATTACTATTTCGATCTCGGTAAGCTTGTCTGGTTTAGTCGCATTAACGATGACACCAGCGCTTTGTGTGATGGTCTTAAAACACGATGATAAAAAAGGTAACTTCTTCTTCGATGCCTTTAACCGTTTTTTCAATCGTATCACTGGTTATTACGTTAATGGCGTGAGCTTCTTCCTGCGTCGCGGTTTAGTAGCACTAGTATTGGTTGGCGGCATGATTGCCATTACCGCTAATATGTGGATGAAAACACCGGGTTCATTGGTACCAGATGAAGATCAAGGTTTCTACATTTCAGCTGTATTCTTACCTGATGGTGCTTCATTAGAGCGCACGCAAAAGGTGGTTGATGAAGTGATAGCTGCCATTCAATCAAATCCAGCCAATGAAAATGTAGTGTCATTCACTGGTTTTGATTTCTTGGGCGGTGGTTACAAAAACAATGCGGCGACCATATTTGTGACTCAAAGTCATTGGGATGATCGTCAAGCTAGTACGCAGGAATTAGTCGGCGAATTATTTGGCAAAACAGCAGGTATCAAAGAAGCCTTAGTATTAGCGTTTAATCCTCCGGCGATTCCTGGTTTGGGTAACACCGGCGGTTTTGAATTCTATATTCAAAACCGTGGCGAAGGCGGTGTTGCTAAGCTTAAACAAAGTATGCAAGCGGTTATGGGGGCTGCACAACAGAGTCCTATTCTTGCTGGCGTTCAAACGCTATGGCGCTCTGATGCACCGCAGCTTAAGGTTGAATTAGATCGCGAGCAAGCACGTGCGATGGGTGTACCAATTAACCAAGCATTTAATGCACTCGCTGGAACCTTAGGCACTTATTACCTAAATGATTTCAACAAATTTGGCCGTACATGGCAGGTGTTGATGTCAGCTGAACCAGAGTTTCGAATGAAGCCAGATGACATTTCGCGTATTTATGTGAAGAGTAACAGTGGCGACATGGTGCCTATTTCAGCCTTTGCTAACATCGATTACAGCAGTGGCCCAGATAGTTTAGATCGTTACAACAACTTGTCAGCAGTTAAGTTACTGGGTAACGCCGCGCCGGGTTACAGTTCAGGTCAAGCTATTGCCGAAATCGAACGTATTGCGGCGCAAGTATTACCATCTGACATGAGCTTTGAGTGGACGGGGACCGCGTATCAAGAAAAGCGTAGTTCTGGCTCTACGGGCTTAGCGTTAGGTATGGCGGTGATCATGGTGTTCTTGATCCTTGCAGCACTTTACGAGCGTTGGTCATTGCCACTGTCTGTACTATTAGCATTACCTTTTGGTATTTTCGGAGCCTTAGTATCGGTATGGATTGCTGGGTTAACTAACGATGTTTATTTCCAAATCGGTCTAGTGACGCTATTAGGTCTGGCGAGTAAAAATGCCATCTTGATTGTCGAATATGCGCTGATGAAGAAACAAGAAGGCTGGAGTACAGGTGCATCAGCATTAGAAGCTGCACGTTTGCGTTTCAGACCTATTGTGATGACATCACTAGCCTTTATCTTAGGCGTTGTGCCATTAGCATTAAGCTCTGGCGCTGGTGCAGGTGCTCGTCATAGTGTCGGTACAGGTGTTATGGGGGGAATGATTGCGGCGACTTTCCTTGCTATCTTCTTTGTGCCGTTGTTCTTCTATTGGCTGACAGATCGCAAGATGTCAGATAAGCGTCCAAAAAGTGAAGTGACACAAGAAATCAGTGAGCATGTTAATCGTGAACTGGCTGCTGAGAAAGCCGCTGAGTAGTTATACTGATTCAATAAGTGTTCAATGATAAAAGCCCCGATGCTAATAACATCGGGGCTTTTTTATTGTTTCTATCATTCAGGTTGTACATGGTATATTCCATCTAGCACAATAATTTAAGATGGAAGTCATGATTAAATCGAACTTAAAAGTAACAGTTGTCATGGTAATGAGTTTGTTCTTATTATCACTGAAACTGCACGCTGCCCAATATACTATTGAGCTTATTAGCGATGATGTATCGGTTCCTTGGGGAATTACTCAATTACCAGATAATTCATTGTTAGTGACAGATAGAAAAGGCACAATGCAGGTAATCACTCTCCAAGGAACATCTACGAAAGTTACCGGTTTACCTAAGATAGTTGCTAAAGGCCAAGGGGGGTTACTTGATGTTGTACTTCACCCTGATTATTCAGCTAACGGCTGGGTCTATTTCTCTTATAGCACGGGAGAAAATGGGCGCTTCAATACCGCTATTAGTCGCGCTAAATTAGCTAAATCTCAAGCTGATTATCAATTAACTCACCTAGAAACATTGTATCAGGCTGAAGCTTATAATGGCGGCGGCGCGCACTTTGGTAGCCGAATTGCCTTTGATAAAGATAACTATCTCTATTTTTCAATTGGCGATCGCGGACAGCGGGATATTAATCCACAAGATCTAAATCGCGATGCTGGCAAGGTTTATCGTTTGCACGATGATGGGCGCATTCCAAAAGACAATCCATTTGTGGCTGAAAATAATGTTAAAACGGCCGTATTTAGCTACGGACATCGCAATCCACAAGGCTTGGCTTTTAATCCTCATATGCAAGCAATGTGGTCTCACGAACATGGCCCTAAAGGCGGGGACGAGCTTAACATAATCGGTAAAGGCAAGAATTACGGTTGGCCAGTGATAAGCTATGGCGTTAATTACAGTGGCAGTAGTTTTACTGATTTAACGAAAAAGCAAGGCATGGAGCAACCTATTACTTATTGGGTGCCGTCAATCGCGCCATCGGGCATGTCATTTGTTACTAGTGATAAATACCCTGAACTTAAAGATGATTTATTAATAGGTTCGCTAAAGTTTTCAAAGTTAATCGCACTGCAATTAGCCGGCAATAAGGTAGTAAAGCAGCATGATGTACTTAAAAGTGTGGGTCGTCTGCGCAGTGTTTTTCAGGGTCGCGATAACTATATTTATCTAGGGATAGATGGACGCGGTGTCTTTCGTTTAGTGCCGACAGATAAATAAATATGACATAAAGGGTGGTGTTACCACCCCAACTACCGCTAATAGATTGACCAATCAATGTGAGATGACAATAATTTTAATGCCTCGATACCAACAAACGAGTTGCCTGTCTGATTAAGTGCTGGTGACCAAACGCAAATTGATAACACACCCGGCACTATGGCAACGATGCCACCACCGACGCCACTCTTGCCTGGAAACCCAACTTCAAAGGCGAATTTACCTGCTTCATCGTAGAGGCCGCTGGTGGCCATAAGTGCGTTAACTTGACGTGTTTGATGTTCTTCTAGAATTCGTTGCTGACTAAATACACATTGTCCTTTGTTAGCTAGATAGCTAAAGGATTTTGCGAGATCAACGCAAGACATCTTAAGGGCACAACTAGAGAAGTAACTCATTAAGACTTGCTCAACTTCATTATTAAAGTTACCAAACGATTGCATTAAATAAGCCATGGCCGCATTACGGGCTTTATGCTGATATTCAGAAGCGGCGACATTAGCATCGATTTGAATATCAGGGTTAGCCGCTAAGGTGCGAGCGAAGTTTTTAATAGCAAGGCTAGGTGTTGAGAAGCTTGATTCAATCATGTCTGCAACAACCAAAGCCCCAGCATTGATAAACGGATTACGCGGTACACCTTGCTCATGCTCTAGCTGAACCAATGAGTTAAAGGGTAACCCAGATGGTTCTGTCCCAACACGGTCCCACACTTTATTACCAAGTCTTTGCATCGCTAATGTAAGGCTATAAACCTTAGAAATACTTTGAATTGAAAAAGGAATATTAGCGTCGCCAATAGAATATACATTGCCTTTTATATCGCAAATAGCGACTCCAAACTGGTTGGGATCAACGTCGGCTAATGCAGGAATGTACTGCGCAACTTGACCTTGGCCTATCTTTGACGAAGCGTCTTTATAGATTTGTTCTAGTAACTCATTCATTAACATAGTTACCGACTCTCATGGATTATCAGGCGGCGGATTATTATGTAATCAGGGGGAGGTAATCAAGTACTTTTGAAGATATGTTATATAAAAGCCGAACAATGGACCATTCGGCTTTTGATTATACCAATCTAGGTAAGTAGATGGTCTACTTTTTTACGAGAATAAATTGAATAGAACAAGGCATTTATTGTCGTATGTAGTTATTCTACATAGAGAATAAATAACGCAGTTATAATCTATTTAGGCCGTTAAAAATGATCAGATATTTTCCTAGCTTGGTATTAGCTCGCTTTTAACAACAAGCGCAATTTCGTTTGTGCTTATGCATCTTACCAATTCCAGGGTTAAAACTATTGGTGGGGTCGAGCAGGCGATAGAAATCTTGCAATCCCTGTTCGGCCTCGTAGATGTGTCCAACATTATGTTCTGCTGGGTATTTGGCACCGCGAGAATCAAGTAATGCTAACATTGCTTTTTTAACGGCAACGGCATCTGCGCCTTTCTTTAACACGTAATCTTGATGGAATACGTAGCAGAAGAAGTGACCGTAGTA
Organism: uncultured Gammaproteobacteria bacterium; assembly: GCA_913060565.1. Lineage (GTDB taxonomy): Bacteria > Pseudomonadota > Gammaproteobacteria > Enterobacterales > Psychrobiaceae > Psychrobium. The sequence goes on from CAJXRU010000104.1 coordinate 14,461, forward strand.
GAGGCTCTTATCTATTTGGCTGCTGATTTCTTCGGGTAATTGCTCAATCCAATTGATATCGTTACGGCGCAAAGCAATATCTAAGGCTAAAATATCCCCAAGCTTATTTGCATGCAGTGTTTGATAGCGAATAGCGGCACCAGCAGCGGCAAAACGTTGTAGATATGCCTTACTTGCTTCTTGTTGATTACAGATAAAGTAGTCACCTTCGTGGTTCTCAAAAAAGCCTTTGAGAAACACGTTGGCTTCATCGATACCATCATCACTCATTTTTAAAATGAGATGATGTTCATACTGATCGCGATATTCAAGCATACGATTTGGCAGGTGAGCTGGGAACAACTTACTGGTGAATTGCATGACATGATCGGTTAAATATTTTGGCACGATTGGCCATTTGTTTAGTGTGGCATCGAGGCGGCCTTTTAACGCAAACAGTTTTGGTAGGCGATCTGTGCCTAGGCGTTCAATGCTAATAAACGTATCTTTACCATATTTTTCGGCGATATCGAAGCAGTCACGATGTAAATACTCGCCAACTTCTGGCAAGTTTTTAAAACTAGAGAGCATTTGGCGGCGCAGTTGAGTGAGTGTTTGCTCACTATTAGTGCCGATGTAAAAGGTTTGCTCTTGGTTAGCCACTTCAAAGGTATCTAACCGCACCGCAAAAACGGCGATTTTGCCTGCACAGCCGCTAGCTTCATATAATCGAGAGGTATCAGCATTAAAGCGCGATGGGGTGTCGGCATCAACGTCGCGTAGCTTGTCTTGATAATCAGACGCGCTGGCTTTTTCTTTAGTGACTAATGAGTCGAGATTAAAGTTTTCGCTTTCAAGATTACTGAGAATTTCTTCTGGTGAGTTACCCAGTTTAATGCCTAAATGATTAACAAGCTTTAGTTCACCTTGGGCATTAACCCAAGCGTATAGCGAAAGCTCAGTATAAGCAGGGCCGCGCTTAACTAGCGCGCCACCTGAGTTATTTGCTATGCCGCCAACAATAGACGCGCCTAAACACGATGAGCCAATCACCGAATGCGGCGCGCGATTAAGCGGCTTTAAGGTTTTTTCTAGCGTGTGCAGTGTGGTGCCGGGAAAGCTCACCACCTGCTCGCCATTCCCTAATACCAACAACTTGTTCATCGCCAGTGTGTTTATGACGACAATCTCACGATCATATTCGTTACCACTTGGCGTCGAGCCCTCGGTTAACCCCGTGTTAGCCGCTTGCATAATCATGATGCAATCGTTGCTGACACAGACTTCGAGGACGCGCCAAAACTCCACTAAGTTATGAGGGAAAACTACAGCCAACGCACTACCACCGCCAGAGCGCCATCCTGTACGATAATGCTCATTCTTTTTAGCATTGGTGGTAACGCGATCGCTATCCAATACCTCGACTAATTGACTGATGACTTGTACGTTGTTCATATTTTCCTCAGATTATTACATTTATGGTAATACTTATGTAATTCTTAGTAGCTAAAGTTATTAGCTAATTTTCGGCGCGGCTACTCCCGCCTTTTATCGCCTTAAATTAGAAATCTGTCTCTTATACACATCTCCGAGCCCACGAGACTAGGCATGATCTCGTA
>CAJXRU010000105.1 GCA_913060565.1 uncultured Gammaproteobacteria bacterium
GCCTAGTCTCGTGGGCGCGGAGATGTGTATAAGAGACAGATCAATAACATTGCAACAGCGGCAGTGATAGCTCCCCCTAAAATGTAGGGGCCGCGACGTCCAAATCGGTTCCATGTTTTATCAGAAGAGGCACCAACTAGCGGCTGGATAATAATTCCCATAATGGGTGCAAGAAGCCACATATAAGACAATGAATAGAGATCAGCACCAAGATCGGATAATACCCGACTTAGGTTGGCATTTTGCAGTGCAAAGCCAATTTGCACACCGAGAAATCCAAAACTTAGGTTCCAAATTTGCCAAAAACTTAACTTGGGGTGATTCATTATTTACTGTCCAATTTCAAAAGTGGACTATGTAAATATTACAATTTGAATGTTAAGTAAACGATTTATCCGATACATACGTATGCAAATACGTTTGAGGAATGTTAACCAATTTATTCATTGGAGAGCATCATGGTTTTGTTCCCCGTAAAACCATCGAACAATTGCTGATGAGCACGCTGAGAAAACGTGTCGTCACGCAGCGGATATTGCGTTATCCAATCAATAAGCATGGGTAAGTTAGCATCTTGTGCGGCTTTGCTTTCATATTTATGAGGCTCCCACGGCCGTGTCTTGGCATTGTTCACACAAGCCTCAACCGGCAAGTTGAGATAAACCATCTCGTTCGCTTGCGACGTTAACAGCGCTAATAAATCTGCATAACAACCTTCAACAATCCATCCAGAATTATTACTCGTAAACGTTTTTAACAGAGCTTGAGATTCATCTATCGGCATCCGCGTCACTGGCGTCGTTGCTTGCCACGCCACCGTATCTAAATCTAGATGAGCCAACTGATATTCGGCAGCTAACTTCTTTGCCAGTGTTGACTTTCCTGAACCTGAATTGCCAAAAATAAGAATTTTTTTCACTGTTTATTCCTTCAAAGTTTTAGGAAGCATTAACGTAAATTTAGCGCCACCAATATCGGCGTCACACACATCCACACTTCCGCCGTGGCGATGAATAATCGCTTGCACGATAGCAAGTCCTAGCCCGTGGCCACCGGAATCCCTTGTTCGACTGGGATCTAAGCGTGTAAAAGGTTCAAATATTTGGTGTGCTTTGCCAGGTGGTAATCCTGCGCCATCATCTTCGATGGTTACTAGTAAATGGTGTTCCGTTTCTACCCAATCTACGATACAGCGTGTACGAGCAAAGCGCCCCGCATTGCGCAATATATTAGCTAATGCAATGACAAACAATTGAATATCACACGTGATTGTCGTTGATGTTTTACCAATAATATTGAATGAAATAGTTGGATACATCTTTATGACTTTATCTAACGCCATCTCGGCCAATTCATTAACTGGCACCATTGATAAGGAGATTTCAGACTCATCATGTTGCAACCGAGAATAACGTAGCAAACTACGAACCAACTCGTCAATTTCTTTCAAATAACTATCAAGCTGTTGGGACAGCTCAGCTTGCTGCTGCTCATCAGCGCTTTGCAGCAATTCAATGGCAAACTCCATACGGGCTAATGGGCTTCTCACTTCATGTGCAATGCCATGAAGCAAGTCTCGCTGAGAAATAATGAGTTTTTCCAGTGAGTTTGACTTGTTACTGCCTGATAAAACTAGGGCATTAATACGTTGTGTAAGCATTGAAAAGTCGATTTTATTACTGTCATTATTCTCTTGTGCAGGCAAAAGTGCTACAAGCTTAGTCAGCTCCTGTTGATGATGACGAAAGAAGAAATAGGCAAGTGTTAGTGACACCAATAATGCAATAAACCATGTGATTAATTCAGAAAAATAACTGACCCACTGGCTCGAATATTCAGGGCCAACAGTCAATACAAATTCATCATCGAGTGGGTAATAAATTTGCTGTGTTTCCTGCTCAATAATGCCTGTGTTACCAAGCTTATTCTTAAACTGTTCTATGTATTGTTCAGGTATATAATTATCGCTAAATTTGTCGATATAAATTGCCATGTCGATTTGCTGAGACACTTCAATCGATAATTCATGCCACTCGCTGGAACTGGAATTGTCAAAAGCCTCATGCACAATGCGCTTCGCCTGCAATAAATCGTGTCCAACGCTATTGTAAGCAAAGCGATCTGCTGCAGGATACACAAACATAAAACTGATAATCGAGACAATTGAAAACACACCCGTGACGATCAAGCCGATTCGATAAAACGCGCTCATTATTACCCCAATAATAGATAACCTTTATTACGTACTGTTTGAATGATATTTTTCTTACCTGTGAAACGAGCTAGCTTGGTTCGCAGGCGTGATATTCTTAAATCAATTGAACGATCAACACCATCAAATTCAAAATTGAAAATTAACTGATGAAGTTCATCCCTACTCACAATCTCACCTCGTCGCTGCGCTAACTCAAGCAATACATCATATTCTGCGGATGTTAATTCACAATCTTGGTTTTCAAAGCCCAATGAGCGGCTTTCTGTGAACAGCGTATATTGCTGCTCACCAAAAACAATCGACTGGGATTGGCGATTAACTTTTTCTAAATGCCTCAGCTGCGCACGAATATGCGCCAATAGCACGCGTGGTTTGACAGGTTTTGCTAGATAGTCATCGGCGCCAACTTCAAGACCGGTGACTTCATCGATATCATCATCTAGCGCCGTTAACATAATGATAGAGCCATGATAGTCATGGCGAACGCTTTTACAAATGGTCAACCCATCAACATGAGGCAGCATCAAATCTAAAATGACAATATCAGGTGCCTGTTCAATAATCATCGCTTGGGCATCTAAACCATCATAAATGGCCGTTACGTTGTAGCCGTTGTGCATCAAATAATTACTGACGAGTTGGCATAGCTCAATATCGTCATCAATTAGTAATACAGTGGGTTTGTTTGTCATAAGATTCTACTTTCAAAGCACTCTATGAGTTGGTCTGATTAAAACAATCTACAATCATACGTTTATTAAACAAAGACATATATTGAAAATTTTTAGTCCGTTCATTTTTTTCTAACGTCGTTTTAACCACATCTCCCATCTTAGGTAGATATTTTTTCCCACAACGCTTAATGACGTCTTTAAACTGTGAACTATCGATGCCAGGAAACACTAACCGCCTACCACTCGTTGCATACAACCGATAATCCCCCTGAGAATGTGCTTCTTTAATATTGTCATTTAAAATAACCGACTGAATATTAGCTTCTGGTTTGACACCGCTATTGCACCCTGCAATACATAAGATTGTGAAAAACGCAGTAAATATAGATCTCATTTTAAGACTCCTTACGCAGCATGACGCGGCCCATAGCGCTAACCAAAAAGAGCATTGCCCATCCAAAAGCGCCACCGCTTGATTTACTTTTAGGAGCAACCGTTGGTGGTGTTACAACATTATTCGCTTTAACGGTAATAACGAGAGTTCCAACGCCACTACCGCCATTTGAATCTGACACTGTATAGGTGGCGTTTTCGTTGCCAGAAAAATCCTGTGCAGGTACATAAGTCAGTTGATTGTTCTCAATTTTAAGTGCGCCTGAGCCCGAATAATTAACACTCGATAATGTTAATTTATCACCGTCATCAACGTCACTATCATTTGCCAATACATCAATCACATTAGACGTTGAATTTGCGTTTACCTCAGCAGTGTCATCACGCGTTTCAGGGTTATCATTTACCGCGACGACAGTAATTTTAATCGTCACTTTCTCAGATTCAACACCAGCCTGAGAGCCCGTTATGGCGACTGATAACTCCCCATTAAAGTTAAGATTTGGCACTATTTTTCCATCAACAACTTGATAATTTTCACCAGACAAAACATTGATACTATCGGCCTGACTCGATTGATAATTAAACATTGCAGGCGTTAATTCGATGGCAACATCTTCATTCGTGCTAATGGCACTTTTAACACCCAGTACTTTAACCGGGCCAGTACTCGCACCAATAGTGAAGTCAGCGTTGCTGATAGCAAAGAAAACATTGTCGCTACAACTAATTTTAACTCGTGCCTTGCTCGTTGAAACGTCAGGTAAATTCACATCGACATTACCATTGTTAGCCACCTTATCAGCCAATTTATGATCAAATGATTGACCGCCATCGCGCGACAGCTTGATATCTACCGTAGCGCAAGATATTGGCGATTGATTTGTATTAGCAACACTCCAACGTACTTGTTGCTTTGTCTCATTCCACTGGCTCTCAGCATTCGGGGCTATAACAGCAAATGCTTCATCGGATTTAATGACATTAATTTTAACGGTGTCGAAATTCACTCCCCCCTTACCATCACGGGTAAGTAACCTAAAGTTCATTTCTCTGGTCGTCGTTGGGTATGTTTCACCTATTTCTAATTTATTCGACAAAATGGATGTCATTTTTGGAAATACACGTACAGGTTGTGCCTTAGGAGTCCACGTTCTAAACAGTGGACGTTTACCATCATCGACTTGTTCGACTGCGCTGTTACTTTGCGGCCCTAAATCATATTGTTCCCAACTATAACTCAAGGTATCGTTGTCGCCATCGGTAGCACTACCAGTGAGCGTAAATGGTGTGTTGGAAGGAATAGTGAAATCACTGCCAGCATCAACAATAGGCGCTTTATTACCATTGTCAGTACTTTTCCCACATTGACTACCGCCACCACTGGCAACAAATTGACTAATTTGAGAAATCGAATGCGTATGGAAATAGGGATCTGAATTATCTTGCAGGTTTTGCCCATCACATATGCCTGCATATCCCATAATGGTAGAGGCACTACCAGGTTCGTAACTACTTAAGTTTTCCCGGTTGTCTTCACATGAACCACTCACGCCATTAAATGTGTGGTCAGCCTTAAATTGATGGCCAATTTCATGGGCGACAAAGTCGATAAAAAAAGCATCACCTGTTGGTTGATCTGAACCTGTTAAGCCTTCGCCTTTTGCCACCGAATCACACACCACACCAAATCCAGCAACACCGCCGCCGCCAGTGCCAACGATATGTCCTAGATCATAATTATCATTTCCAATTTCTCTATCTAACACGCTAGTGTTTTTATCTATATCTGTGTCGTCATTGGCGTAAGGATCTGTCGATGCATTGGTATAAATTATTTTATCGTTGTCAGCCACTAACTCTAATTTAATGCCTAAATCACGTTCATACACCTCATTAATGCGATTGATCATAGTGACAACAGCAGCTAAACCTAACTCTTTGGTTCCACCATGAAATGCCGTGTACTCACCGTCAGCAGCGACTGCAATACGATAGGTCCTTAAGGTAGAAGAAGATTTTCTATAATAACTAGCGCGTTCAAATGTTTCGTTGCGCGATAATTTCTTAATCGGCGGCAAACGCTTACTCATCGAGTTAGCATTTAATGACAACGCATCTTTTTTGTAATAACTAACGTACTCTTCATTGTTTGCTTGAAATTGCGGTTCAATGAAGACATCTTGCCCGTCTAGCTGAAAAAACGCGTGAAACCCGTGGGGAGTAACATCAAAGTTACCTTTGTTTTCGGGATTATCAATTTGTACACCAGAGAATGTTTTAATGGAAGGATAGCGGGCAGCTAGATCCGGCGCCATAGTCATCGTTGGCGTTAATCGAAAATCCGCCAATTCACCGTTTGGCAAAGGTACTTGAATCACGACAGTATCGTTAGTACTTAACAAGTTTTGATTCAGATCCGAAAAGTCGATAGTAGATCGATACCCTTCACTCACCTTACTATTAACTCGCTGTTCCTTCGTCGCTTGAAAGCTCGAATTAGACCATTGTGGGAATTGTGTTGCCTTAGCAACTGCGGACACAGTCACACTTGAAGATAGTGTGATTAGTAGCGCCGTATTTAGCAGTGAATCTTTCATTCGAATCCTTACTCTATGGTTGAGATATATCCAAACTTTATACAAACAAGTTTCATGATTCAGTTACGGTTTGTAGCAATAAAATAACCCGCTGATACAAACGGATACAATCGCCCTCTAAGTGGTGCTTTCAACTGCGATATTCTTTCAGCGCTTTCGATACTACTCGTTCGCCTAGCCTGCCACAACGATCACATAATCACTCATAGCAATTACCGCTACAACAGGTTAAAATATGCCGCTTTTTTGTTGGGCCTAATCCTAACAAATTCCCTAATTTATTATTAAAGAGAATCTGACATTGATTTCTACAGCTAATATCACCATGCAGTTTGGCGCTAAGCCACTATTTGAAAATATTTCGGTAAAATTTGGTAACGGCAACCGTTACGGCCTGATTGGCGCAAATGGCTGTGGTAAGTCAACGTTTATGAAAATTTTAACCGGTGATCTAACGCCTTCGTCAGGTAACGTATCAATCGATACTGATGAGCGTGTTGGTAAACTTCATCAAGATCAGTTCGCGTTTGAAGAATTCAACGTCATCGATACCGTGATTATGGGCCACAAAGAAATGTGGGCTGTAAAAGAAGAGCGTGACCGTATTTACGCTGATCCAGACATGAGTGAAGAAGACGGCATGCGTGTTGCTGATTTAGAAACTGAATTTGCTGAAATGGACGGTTACAGTGCCGAAGCACGTGCAGGTGAATTACTATTAGGTGTTGGTATTGAAGAAGCCCTTCATTACGGCCCAATGTCTGAAGTTGCCCCTGGTTGGAAGCTTCGTGTATTGCTGGCACAAGCGCTATTCTCTGATCCAGATATTTTATTACTTGATGAGCCAACGAATAACTTGGACATCGACACTATCAAATGGTTAGAAGACGTACTTAATGAACGTAAATCTACCATGGTAATTATTTCGCATGACCGTCACTTCTTAAACTCAGTATGTAGCCACATGGCTGATTTAGATTACGGTGAAATGTCAGTATTCCCAGGTAACTACGATGAGTACATGACTGCCGCGACGCAAGCCCGTGAACAGCTAATGTCTGACAATGCGAAGAAGAAAGCACAAATTGCTGAGCTGCAATCTTTCGTATCTCGCTTCTCTGCAAACGCATCTAAAGCTAAGCAAGCAACATCACGTGCTAAGCAAATTGATAAGATTCAACTAGCAGAAGTTAAAGTATCGAGTCGTATTTCACCATACATTCGTTTTGAGCAAGAAAAACAACTTTATCGCAATGCAATCACTGTTGAAGGCGTGACGAAAACGTTTGATGATTTAACACTGTTTAAAGATTTTGAAATGATCACTGAAGTCGGTGAGCGCATCGCAATCATTGGTCAAAATGGTGTCGGTAAAACAAGTTTACTGCGTATTTTACAAGGTGACTTAGATGCTACAGCCGGTGAAGTAAACTGGTCTGAAAATGCTAACATTGGTTACTATGCGCAGGACCATTCACACGAATTTGAAAAAGATTTAACCTTGTTTGATTGGATGGCACAGTGGATGCAACCAGGCGACGACGAGCAAGCTGTCCGCAGTATTTTGGGACGTTTATTGTTCTCTCAAAATGACATCGGTAAATCAGTTAAAGTGATTTCTGGTGGTGAGCAGGGTCGTATGTTATTCGGTAAATTGATGATGCAAAAGCCAAATGTATTATTAATGGATGAACCAACTAATCACTTGGATATGGAATCTATCGAGTCAATTAACTTGGCGTTAGCAAACTACCCAGGTACCTTGTTCTTCGTTTCTCATGACCGTGAGTTTGTATCATCACTAGCAACACGTATTTTTGAAATCACGCCAAACGGCATCCACGATTTCCGCGGTACTTACGACGAATTATTAGCAGCGAAAGAAGCCGCTAAATAGTCGTTACCAATCTCTTTTAAAAGCCGATACTCATTAGTATCGGCTTTTTTATTGCCTTTCATAAGCTATTCCAAAATATAATCAACTTATAACGTCATGTTATAAAAACAATTATTGAATACGTATGCAATGACTATCGTCAAATGTTAAATCTATGTAAACATGCTTACAGCTTGGCAAGAACACAACGGACTGCGCCTTGCATTCATTGGGACATAATAAAAATAACCTATCAATAGGAAGACTAATGAACATACAATCGACCTTCAAAAAAGCCGTTGCTTTAGGTGCTATAGCACTAAGTAGCGCCACAATTTCAAACACCGCTAGCGCCGATACCATCTTGCATGCCTTTAACTGGGAATATGATGAAGTTGCGCAAAAAGCCCAAGAAATCGCCGACCTTGGTTACAAGAAAGTTCTTGTATCACCAGCTTACAAATCAACAGGCGATCAATGGTGGGCGCGCTATCAGCCACAAGATATTCGCGTTATCGATAATCCATTAGGTGACACTAATGACTTTAAAGCCATGGTTACAGCGCTTAAAAGCAAGGGTGTTGAAACTTACGCCGATATAGTCTTCAACCACATGGCTAACGAAGCATCCCAACGCAGCGATCTAAATTATCCAGGTGCTGCTGTGCTTGCGCAGTATGCCGCAACGCCAACATTATCTGAGAACATAAAATTATTTGGTGACATCACTGATAACTTCTTAGCTGCGCATGATTTCCAAGCACCAGGCTGTATTACTGATTACACCAATGTTCATCAAGTACAAACGTTGCGTTTATGTGGCGGTAATGGCGATCCGGGTTTACCTGATCTCGACGCTAATAACTGGGTTGTTGAACAGCAAAAACTTTATATCAACAAATTAAAATCATTTGGCGTGACTGGCTTTCGTGTTGATGCAGCAAAACACATGACTAATTACCACATCAACGCGGTGTTTACGCCTGAAATTAAAGCGAATGTTCATGTCTTTGGTGAAATTATTACCCTAGGCGGCGCAGGTCATGGCGATTACGATAATTTCTTAGTGCCTTATTTAAATCAAACTGGGCATGCGGCTTATGACTTCCCGTTATTTAACCAGATGTTTAATGCCTTAAAGTTCGGTGGTTCGATGAACTTACTCGTTGATCCTGGTGCTTATGGTCAAGCATTAGCGGGTCATCGTGCTATCACGTTCAGTGTGACGCATGATATTCCACTAAACCAAGGTTTCCGCCATCAAATCATGGAGCCAACGGATGAAAAGCTAGCAAACACTTATATCTTTGGCCGTGACGGAGGTTTGCCATTAGTGTATTCCGATCACAATGAAAGCGGTGACAATCGTTGGGTAGATTTCTACAAACGTGACGATATTAAAGGTATGTTGAAGTTCCATAATGGCACGCAAGGCCGTGGCATGCAGGTGATTAATCACAATGACTGTATGATTTTATTTAAACGCGATCACGCTGGTGTAGTCGGAATTAATAAATGTGGTAACGGCCAAGATGTGTGGGTGAATACAGCAACAGATAACCTGTACTGGCACCGTAATTACCGCGATGTATTAAGTAATGACGTACAAAATGTGTCTAGCCAATGGCATAAATTCTATCTACCAGCGCGTAGTGCGCGTATGTGGTTAATGGAATAGATTATTAAACAAAAGGGAGCTGTAATAACAGCTCCCTTTTTTATTTCAACGATAACTAGCTTTCAAATTAGTGGCTTTGAAATGCCTTACTAATAATCTTCCAACCACTGCCATCATCAATTAAATGAAAGAAGTTGGTAAAACTTGATTTACCAAGCCCCGTTTCTTTGAGTGTTACCGTAGCAACCTTGCCGTCTACTTCAATATGGGTAATTTTAGCGTCGTATTTAGCACCGGTAGTATTGAGTTTTAATTTTCCCATACTCTCAATAAAACGCTGTGGCGTCGCTAATACCATCTTGCCTCGTAGCGAGCCATTCATGATAGCGTTAGGGTGAAAAGCACGATTAAGTTTGTCGGTATCGCCTTCAAAAGTTCCCTGTGTGTACAACGCAATAACCTGCTTTACGGCTGCGACACTTTTCGACTCGTTTGCCGTTGCTGAAAAGATAAAAGTACATAATAAAGCTGCTATTACTAACTGAACATATGACTTCATAATTATGATTTTCCTAACATTCTTTTAAGTGTTGCATCTTTATCAACGATATGGTGTTTTAACGCCCCAACAATATGCAGTACGATAGCCGCGATAACAATATTGCTAATGAGACCATGTAACTGATGACCTAGGCCGCCAATGGCTTCGCTGCGCGCCATCGTTTCTTCTGGCGATGCAGGGTCGTGATTTGGCCCCCAAACTTCTAAACCAAAGACTGCTAGTTCATGACCACCACCCCATGACATCATTAAGCCAGACATCGGAATAACCACAGAGCCAATCAGCAGAACATAATGAACCACTTTCGACATCAAATGCTCAATCTTTTTATAGTCACTAGCAGGTTCTGGCCAACCTTGCTTAATACGCCAAACGACACGCGCAATTATCACCAGAAAAATTAATGCGCCAATTGATTTATGCAGATCGTAAAATTGGTAAGCCTCGTTCTCTTCCATATAAATCCCCAATGCCAACAATCCGATAATGGTTACGGCCACTATCCAATGGAGAAAAATCGAAGTAGGACTTAGTTTTTGTTTTGTATCATTCATCTTCTATTACACTCATTGCTATTTTAATTATCAGCGCTATTTTAGAAGCATCCACGTGACATTAACGTGAACAATTTATGTGCTAGTACGTAGAAAGCACAGTGGGATTAAAAATAAACGGTACTTTGGTACACAAGGCAGCCTGTCATTCATATGATAGGCTAAGCTTAATTATTTCAATGGAGAAACTTGGTCATGTTATCAAACAAAGTCGCGCTTATTACCGGCTCTACTAGCGGTATCGGACTCGCCGCTGCTCATGTTTTAGCAGAAAAAGGAATACACCTTATTTTACATGGATTAATGAATGAACAAGATGGAACAGCCTTAGTTACTGAGTTTGAAAATAAATATAATATTAAGGCTTTCTTTAGTAATGCTGATTTACGCGATCCGCAAGCCATCAGCGACTTTATGCAGCAAGGTGCGAATGCACTTGGTAGCATAGACATTCTAGTCAACAATGCAGGAATTCAACACACCGAAGGTGCAGCGACTTTTCCAACGCAAAAATGGAATGACATTATCGCCATCAACCTGACCTCCTCATTTCATACCATTCAACAATGTTTGCCGGCGATGACCGAAAAAAAATGGGGACGCATCATCAATATCGCCTCAGTGCATGGTTTAGTTGGTTCTAAAAACAAAGCCGCCTATTGCGCTGCCAAACATGGCATTGTTGGTTTAACGAAAGTCGTTGCTTTAGAAAGTGCTGAAGATGGCATAACCGTCAATTCAATCTGTCCTGGTTGGGTTGATACACCGTTAATCGGTCAACAAATTACTGATATTGCCGAAAAAGATGGCGTTAGTTTTGATGAAGCACAATACAAACTCATCACCGCTAAACAGCCGTTGCCAAGCATGGCAGATCCTCGTCAAATTGGTGAATTCATTCTGTTTTTATGCAGCGATGGCGCGAAGGGTATTACAGGCTCAGCATTACCGATGGATGGTGCTTGGACGGCTCAATAGCCAGCAGTTCTTCATATGTTAATAGTTTTCGACTATCAACCTTCTGGTGCCTAACTTTTAAGTAAGTTCTTCCAACTCACTTATTTCTGGTAGAGAGTCAATCCCTGTTCAACTGACATCTATTTAAGTTACAATAAGTTAATGACAACGTTTAGATAAAATACGTTATAAACGTTTAAGAACAACACAGTATTTTATAAAGTAGTCTCGTGATAAAACTACAGGATATATCCCTGCTGCAATTGAGTTGCGGCCGATTTTCCAATAATGCTGAGGAACCACAATAAGCGATGAAAATGTAAAGAACGTATTTAACTAATAATTGGTAACTTTTAATGATAACTAAGAAAAAAATTCAAAATGAACTTGGAAATACATTTGTTAGAGGAATACAACTGATCTTTATTTTGTCGTTAACAAGCTATGCTATTGAATTTATTATAATGGAGAGGTATGTAGATCTTTTCGGTGACGCTAAGAATTTTTATTCAGAGGCAGGCAGACAATCTGAAATCGGTAGTCTATTTGTATATTCTCTAATTGCCTGGAATTCACTAATATTCTTAGCTAGTCGTTTTGTTACAAACGTCTTTTCCGACTCGCCGGATAAGGAAGACAGCAACTAATCAACTACTCGCTAAATTATTTCTCTAGTACAGAAAGGCCTGTGCTAGCGTTACTTTCAAGCCTAGCTAGCCTCACTTACTCGTGAACTCTTTTATCAAGTTAAAGGTTTGTTGGTATTCCTCAGCCACTAAATCATTCACCAACATATAGGCATGAATCATTCCATCAAACTGATGATGCAGCACGTTAACGCCGTGTTGTGTTAACTTGTTAGCATAAGCACAACCTTCATCGCGCAAAGGATCACACCCTGCTGTAATGACTAAGGTTGACGGCATATTATCTGCAAAGTTTTGCAATAGCGGCGATGCCTTTTGGGCGATCGCTAACTTATCGTTATCGTCAGAAAAGTATTGCTCAAAATACCATTTAACCTTGGCCATTTCTAATAAAAAGCCCTCCCCGTTTTCCTGACAGGAAGGGAAACTCATGGTGTAATCAACACTTGGATAAACCAATATTTGTTTGTCGATTGTCACTGCTTTATTTTCAAGATTGTTAGCCACAAGGCTAGTACAAATTGCGCCACCTGCGCTATCGCCAGCAATATATAACGTGTCAGTAAACTGATGACCATCAAGTAATTTGGCGAAGTTTTCTAGCAAATACTGACAGTCGTTAAGTCCTTGTGGATACGGATGTTCAGGCGCTAAGCGATAATCAATACACATCACAATTGCTTGGCAATGTTTTGCTAATTCTCGGCTAATGGAATCGTAGAGCTCAATTGAACCGCACATATGGCCGCCACCGTGAAAATGCAGCAACACAGGTAAGGCTTTATCAGGCGTCGGGTTATAAATTCGAACGCGAATTTTCGCCTCGTAATTCGGCAAATAGACATCGCTAATACTCGCAATCTCAGGTCCATCAGCCATCAGCCCTGCCAAGTTATTAAGCCCGTCGCGAGTTGCTTGTGGCGTATAGCCAATACCTTGCGATTTTGCGTTTACAATGGCTTCATTAACCTGTGCTAAAAATGGTTGTAGTTTTGGTGATACAACGCCTCGCATTAGCTCTCTCCTTGTTGCTTTGCTGTTTCTGGTAAAAAGAAACTACCGATAAAGAAGGTACTACTCACCACCGCAATTAAAATAAATGATGGCGTAAAGTCACCATTATTCATGTCGACCATTTTACCAAAGAGCCACAACAATACGGTTGAAAACAGGTAGCTAATTGAATAAAACAGACTGAAAATAACAGTGATTCTCGCCGCGTTCATATTCGGTAATTCATGAGGAATAGACACGAGCGCCGTCACTGGTAAGAAGATGAAAAAGCCTAATAACATCGCTGAAATCATTTGAATGGTTGCCGAGGTACCAAATGACAAACCAACGATGGTTAAGGTGATCATTACCCCTGACCAGCGAATAATAGGAACGCGCTTAGGGAATTTTTTACTATATAAAATACCGGCGAAGGTGCCTATGATCCCAAAGCCAATCACCCATTTACTTTGGCTGATGCCTGCCTGCGGATAAAAGGTAAATAAACAAATGTAAAAGGTTAGTAATCCCGCATACGTTAAGCCATAAACCCAATTAAAACGGTCTTTTAGTCCTTGCCAATAGCTGTAACTCTCTTGTGGTTCACTACTACTCGCCTGCTCTGGCGTATTGAACTTAACCAATAACCACACAGCTGCTAGTACAAAACTCATGATTGAAAATAGAATTAAGCTGTTTTTCCAGCCGCCCGTCAATGCATTGATATCGCTCATAAACCATAAAATAATGGCGGTACCGACATTGAAAGCGACGGCATTTAAGCCGTTAATTGCAGGTCGTTCTTCCACTGTAAAAAACTGCATAACGATGGGATTGAAATACACAATCATAAATGCGCCGCCAAGCCCCATTAAGAAGCGACTTAGAAGTAACAGTTCGTAATTTGGTGAGACAGGTGTGAACAAGCCAATGGCGATAAAGATACTAGATACAAAAAAGGCGTATTTCACGCCTAACTTTACGGCGAGAAATGCAGCGCCAAAGGTGCCAACAATTTTGGCAAAGGTCACCATACCGCTAATGAAGCTGGCTGATGCGAGGCTATCGATATTCATGGCGTGCATGATTTGCCCCATGCTTGCTGTGCCGCCAACCCATGCCATGGCAAATAACATGTAACTTAAAAAAACGAGGGCTTCAACGAGGTATTTGTTCGTTATATTCATCTGTGATAATTTCTTGTGTAAATAAAGCTTAGGATTAGAGTATCTCAAGGCATCAGGTAAATATCTGGCACCTTAGTACACTACCCAAAATCAGTTCTGATATTCACAATACGTCATAAAAAGGAATCGCTGTGTTAGTTTGGATCTCGTTAGATCGATGGTTTGTCACCTTTGTCGCCATCGGCTATCTAGCACTGCTATTCGTTATTGCCTATCTCGGTCAAAAACAATCTTCTCAACAGTGGCGCTCTCGCCCATGGATTTATAGTCTCGCCCTTGGTGTAAGCTGTACCTCATGGGCGTTTTACGGCACGGTTGGACAAGCGGCAACGACCGGGGCATGGCTAGCGCCCATCTATATTGGCAGTATTCTCTGTTTAGTAGCCGCATGGCCAATGTTGCTAAAGATTCTCACCATCGTAAAGCAACAAAATCTAACCTCAATCGCCGATTTCATTGCCTTTCGCTATGATCGCTCACCGATGCTTGCAGCCGCTATTGCACTCACTGTTCTCACAGGAACAGTGCCCTATATCGCCCTACAATTGCGGGCGATTAGCACCAGCTTTGATTTACTGACGGGTACTTATCAGTCCGGTATAAGTACTGCTTTTGTTGTGACTTTGGTGCTCATTGTTTTTAGTATTTTATTTGGTACACGGCAAATTGCCGCCAGTAAACAGAACCAAGGCCTAATGCTTGCTATTGCGGTGAGTTCAGTTGTGAAATTATTTGCATTATTGGCCGTTGGCATCTTTGCCACGTTTTATGTTTTTGACGGAGTTGAACACCTTTTATCAGCTCAAAAACAATTACCACAAGCGCCAGTGAGCAATACCTATTTAGCAATTTCACAAGCGATACTCGGGGCAATCACTATCTTTATCCTGCCTCAACAATTTCACATGATGATGATAGAAAATCACCATCAACAAGAATTGAAAACAGCGCGTTGGCTCTACCCAGCTTACCTCTTGCTGATTAACGTTTTTGTGCTGCCTATCGCCATTGCAGGACAAGCGTCTTTCCCCGGTGGCAGTGTCGACGCTGACACATTTGTCTTAACCCTACCCTTATTTTATCAACAAGCTTGGTTAGGACTCGTGGTGTTTATTGGTGGTTTAGCTGCGGCGACATCAATGGTTATTGTGTCAGCTATCGTACTCAGTAACATGCTATCGACTGAAGT
This sequence comes from uncultured Gammaproteobacteria bacterium, assembly GCA_913060565.1. Taxonomy (GTDB): domain Bacteria; phylum Pseudomonadota; class Gammaproteobacteria; order Enterobacterales; family Psychrobiaceae; genus Psychrobium. The sequence continues at coordinate 15,466 of CAJXRU010000105.1, forward strand.
TATTACGCCGTTGATGCTCAAAATGAAGCGTTTTGATGCCAGTCAAACACCGCAATTGTCAGGTTCATTGTTAACAGCAAGGCGCATCACTATTGGCGTTACCTTACTCTTAGCGTTTAGTTTTGAACGATTTATCAGCCAACACGATCACCTAGCATCCATTGGTTTACTGTCTTTTGTCTTATTATCGCAATTCGCACCAGCAACGATTGGCGCACTTTATTGGCGAAAAGGTACATCACAAGGCGCATTAGTTGGTTTAGTTGTCGGTGCTTTAGTTTGGCTATACACCCTGTTTTTACCTTTATTTTTTAAAGAATCTAGCTGGCTTGCTCATGGGTTGTTTGGGCTGGAATGGCTAAAACCGACGGCTCTATTTGGACTTAACTGGCTTGACGAAGTAACTCAAGGTGTGGCTATTAGCTTGCTACTCAATACCCTATTGTTTATTGCGGTCTCATTAAGCAGTCACCGCAGCGTTGGCGAAAAACTTCAAGCAGAACTCTACATTAGCAAGAGCCAAAGTAAGTTTGAAC
>CAJXRU010000106.1 GCA_913060565.1 uncultured Gammaproteobacteria bacterium
CTTTCTTTTGGTTACTTTTCTTTGGCGAAGCAAAGAAAAGTAACTGGTGTGCAATCGCAATATTTTAAATTATCGAATAGATCGAAAAGCACACCAAATGTTTCACTACTGCTAATTGATTCGATAATAGAATCATTAGTTTTTATTAAGCAAGCGGATCGCTGATATTCAAACCGTAGATAGCGAAGAGGGTGATTAATCCTGCCGCTAATACATAGTAAATCGTTGGTAAGATTGTTTTTCTCAGAGTTGCGCCTTCTTGGCCTAATAGACCAACAGTCGCACTAGCAGCAACAACATTGTGAATGGCAATCATGTTACCCGCCGCGGCACCAACAGCTTGCCCTGCAATGATGATGGCTGGTGATAAACCTAGCGCGGTTGCTGCTTCGAACTGAAACTGACTAAACATCATATTTGATACCGTATTTGACCCCGCAATGAAGGCGCCAAGAGCACCAATAGCCGGACTCACCAGTGGAAATGCGCTACCAAACGCATCGGCAAACATTTGCGCCGCAGCCATTGGCATACTCGGTAAGTCAGCAAGATTGACACCTGAATTAATGAATAGGCGCACCATCGGAATGGTGAAAATCAGCACGAAACCAGCACTTAAAATGGTTTTCGTTGACTCGCTTACCGCGCTGCTAAATACCTTGCCACGTTGGCCTGATTGACCTTGTAGCAATAGCGCAACCAATGCACTGATAATAAGTAAACCACCTGGTAAATACAGTGGACTAAAGGCTACGTTGACGCCAACTTCGCCTAAGATATCTGTCGCACCAATCTTTATGCCAGCAAGTAATGCTTTGAAGTCGCCAAATACGCGAGAGCACACCAGTAATAACGCAACGATTAGATAAGGAACCCAAGCGACAAACGGTGACATCTTGGCATTGCCTGTAGTAACGTCGGTTTTGATTTCAAGTTTACCTAGCCAATTTGCTGGCCATCGTGATTTGTCTTCGAAATCCCACGTCGTTTTTGGTGTTAAGAAGCCGCGTTTAGCTGCTGTTACGACAATGGCCATGCTCATTAAACCACCGATGAGCGATGGAAATTCAGGACCTAGGAAAATACCAGTCAGCGCGTAAGGAATGGTGAATGCTAGACCTGCAAAGATAGCGAATGGTAAGATTTCTAAACCTTCTTTCCAACTGCGATTAGCGCCAAAAAAGCGCGTTAACATCATCACCATAAAGAGTGGCATTACCGTGCCGACAATGGCATGAATAATGGCGACATCTGCGGTAATCAGTTGCAGATATTGATCCCACGTCCACCCTTGCGTCGCAAGACTAGCTTCAATGGCTGTAGTGTCTAATCCTTTGTTTACACCGATAACTATTGGTGTACCCACTGCGCCGAACGATACTGGTGTTGATTGAATCATCATTCCCATAAGTACCGCAGCTACAGCAGGGAAACCAATAGCGACTAGTAATGGCGCAGCGATTGCGGCAGGGGTACCAAAACCTGAAGCACCTTCGATAAAGGTACCAAAACACCAAGCTATAACGATTGCTTGAATACGTCGATCTGGCGATACATTTGTAAAGCCTTGACGTATGACTTGAATCGCACCAGTGTGTTTTAACGTGTTGAGCAAGAATATGGCGCCAAAAACAATCCATAACACAGATGCTGTAATTCCTAACCCTTGCAGCACTGACGCAATGACTCTGTTGGTTGACATGTCCCACACCAAAATTGCTAATGCAGCGGTAGCTGCTAACACGACTGGCATGGCTTTTTTAGCTGGCCAATGAAGGCCAACGAGCAGGACAGCAGCTAGTATTATTGGTACTAGTGCTAATCCACCTAAGGTTAATTCGTTCATGATCGGGACTCCTAATTATGTTTATAGTTTTATTTATGATCCGATTTGGGATGTAGTCTTCCTATTTTGCTGTCGCTGACGATGTATTGGCCTTAACACGTCCTAACTTGTAAGGTCATCGTAAGCTATCGCTTTACTTGAACTGAAAATAGACAGCGCAAGTTGTAGCAATGTACAATTTACTGAACTGTTGATATATATTGATAAAAGAGATTCTCTTTTTCTTTTTTTTACATAATAAAGGTGTGAAATGCTTAAAGCTGATGACGTATTTTTATTCGTGCAGGTCGTTGAAGAAGGCTCTTTTTCTAAAGTAGCCAATAAGTTAGAAATCACTAACTCTGTGGTAAGTAAACGTATCGGCCGATTAGAAGCCGACTTAAATGTGCAGTTACTTTATCGCACCACACGTAAATTAAGTTTAACGGATGCTGGCCGGGCGCTTTATGGCAAAGCGCGTTTGGCCAAACAAGCATTACAAGATGCTCAAGATACCGTTACTGGCTACGGTGATACCATGCGCGGCAAGATTAAGGTGACAGCACCTGCGGTATCAGCACAGGTTATTGTTAGCGATGCTATTGCTCAGTTTTGTCAGCAATATCCTGAAGTCGAAGTTGAGCTGGTGGTGAGTAATCGAGTCATGAACATTCTTGATGAAGGTTATGACTTAGCGATCCGCACGGCTTATCTTGAAGACTCATCGCTCATTGCTCGCCGTTTGATTAATTCGGATTGGGTGATTTGTGCCAGTCCTGCCTATCTTAACAAGCACGGTATACCAACGCATCCAACAGAGCTTGAGGAGCATGATTGCTTAATTTACAAATACGAAGGGCAAGGTGCTGAAACATGGCGATTTATTGAAAATGACACCGAGTTTAATATGCAAGTTAAAGGACGTATTCATTCCAATAACCTCGACTCATTACGCCGCGGTGCACTTGCGGGTGTTGGTATTGCTTATTTACCACGCGTGTTGGTATGCGGAGATTTAGATGACGGAAAGTTGGTGTCGATATTAAGTAATTTCGTCGGTAAAAAACTCGGTGTATACGCCGTATATCCACGAAGTCGCCAACCCGATAAAAAGTTAAATCTATTGGTAGAGCATCTTAGAGATTGTTTTCAGAATAGAAAAGAAATGTTTTATTAGGATGGATATTCATATAGAAAGGCGTGCAAGGAGAGAGAGCGGCACGCCTTTATTTTAGATACCTAAATGAGATTAGAATTTAAACTTCGCTGAAAATTGTAGGTAATTTGAATTGATTGACTCTAACCCTTTATCGTCAATAGCGTAGTTACCAAATTCAGCGCCAACATCTAAATAGCTATTTACGCTGTTGATCAAATTAACTGCCCAATGACTACGCTCACGTTCCAATACATCGGTTTTCGCCGCGCCGTAGTATGCTGTGCTGCGCAATGTATCATTCCAATAATGACGATAAGCGACAGTGAAAGCGTTAGTTGTTTCAACAACGGTATTGTCGTTGCGAGGATCCGTCACAATATCCGGTGTTAAGCCAGCTGAAACATAACGCCCTGCATCACCGCCAGTGTATTGAAAACGAATGTCATCTTTACCAACTGTTTTGATCTTCGCAGCAACATTGTAGGCAATACCTGTTTTATCGATACCACCTTGATCTATTTTACGCGCTAATGCGCCAATCGACACCAACCCCCAATCAGCTTTGTGATTGTAACGGGCAATTAAATCAGGTGTGCTTTCTTTGTTGTCTGCTTGGGTTCCTGTAACACCTACTGCGCTTGAAGGCGCGCCCACATCGCCATCACCGTTGGTTTCTGGGTTTTCGATGGCAAACTGCCAGTTACCAGTGGTGTAACGAACTTGTACTTGTCGTGAAAATACTTCACCCACATGTGGTCCACCGAAATCTAGCGCTTCAGGCAATGCGTGTAATGGCATAAAAGTCGACCATGTTTGACCAAGTTTCCAATTTTTATAATCGATAAAGAAATGACGTAAACGTGGGTTTGATGAGTTACTCACCACCTCATTACCGCCACCGCCAAAGAAATCCATCTCAACAAAACCGACGATATCACCGTGTTGAACTTTAACGTTGATACGCGACTCTTTAACGCTCATCCCCGTATGTGAGGTATCTACAGCTTGTCCTGCTGGAAAGTTCGCAACCCAGTAATCTTGGTAAGCAATATCACCTGAGACATGGCGTACATCAAGCTTGGCGTAGCCCCCCAGACTGACTTTAGTTTGCTCATCACCATTTTTGATATTAAGAATCTCAACAGCGGTTGCATTAAGACTTAGGCCCGTCAGGCAGGTAGCGAGTACGAGTTTGCTACTTAGATATTTATTTAAATGACTCATCAGTTTTCCTTTGTAGTTTTAATAATGACTGAGTGAGTAGCCTAAGAATTAATCGCAATGTGATAAATGGATATAAAGGGAAAGACTTTTTCTTTTATTGATACAAACACTTCGAAAATAAATGAATCGCAAAATAAAAATTGCATCATGTGTATTGGTGTATTATTGTATTAATACACTATAGTTAATGCGATATGATTTTTATGGATCAGTTTGTGATTTCACCCAGCTCGGGTGTTCCCATTTATAAACAGCTACTTAGCCAAATTGAACGGATGATCCTTAATGGGTATTTCGCTCAAGGGGATAGTTTGCCTTCGGTCAGGCAAGTCGCTACCGATTTGGATATTAATCCAATGACAGTCTCAAAAGCCTATGGGTTATTGGAAGAACGAGGATACGTAGAACGTCTACGTGGCAAAGGCATGATTGTCGCCAAGCGTGATGAGGAAGTATCTGAAAAGGAGAAGTTAACTATGTTGAATACGATGATAAAAGATCTAATTTCAGAGGCGCAGTTAGTTGGTGTTTCCGAGCAACAGCTTTTAGCCATGTTTGTAGAGCAAGCGTCAGATAATACGGATGTTGAGTCCCAAAATACACAAGGAAAGGAGTCGTAAATGACTGCAATTATTAAAATAAACAATGTCGCTAAATCTTATAAGAGTCAACAGGTGCTACAGGCGCTAGATTGGGAAATCAATGAAGGCGATATTGTTGGGCTACTTGGTAAAAATGGCGCTGGAAAGTCGACATTATTAAAGTCAATGTTGAATCTAAGTGAGATTGACGATGGTTCAATTACATTATTTGGTGAAAGCCATTTAAATTTATCAACGACAGTGAAAAGCAAGTTAGGCTACGTTCCACAAGAAAATGATGAAATTTCTTGGTTAACTGTCAATGAGTTAATTAAATTTAGAAGACAGTTTTATACAAGGTGGTCTGATGAAAAAGTCGATAATCTTGTTGATTTATGGGATATAGACTTAAATAAAGAAATGGGCGAATTGTCTCCAGGACAAGTGCAGCGGGTTTTAATCATTTTAGCCTTGGCACCTATGCCACAACTGATTATTCTTGACGAGCCAGCAGCTGCTTTAGACCCTGCCGGAAGAAGGCTATTTTTAAAGGAAATCATTTCATTAGCCAGTGAAGAAAAAGTGACTGTTATATTTTCAACACATATCACATCAGATCTTGAACGAGTCGCTAATAAAGTTGCCATTTTAGACCAAGGGAAAATCCGCTATTTTGATGATTTAGATAATGCCAAGGAAAATGTAGTTAGCTTATCTATTAATCAACACGATACAGATATAACCGTGCCGCACTTGTTGCGCGTTAAGCAACAAAACAAGCGGTTGCAGTGTGTTGTGTCAAAGCTCGATAAACAGTGGTTAACAGAGATGGAAAAGCAAGGTGTTGATGTTGTTGTGAACCCGCTAGGGCTTGAAGATATTTTCTTGGAGATAACCACATGATACTTAGACTGTTAACTAGAGGGAAAACGATAAAACTCGCTGTCGCGTTGATATGGACTTTTGCCATATTTAATTGGTATCTAGGTATTAAAGGAGGAAATACAAGTACTGACAATTTCTATGTTGCACTCTTTATTGGCACTGGGAATGCATTTTTTTATTATTTGATAGCAACTCGTTTAATGTTGCTCACTCAAAATGATATGTCGAAAGTTATCCCAAATTATTTTTATTATCTTAAAAAGTCATTATTGGGTTTATTAGGTATTAGCCTGTTACCAACACTCATGGTATTACCAAATATAGAAAGTTGGTTAAGTTTAATAGCAATATCGATAATGCTCGCTGTGTTTATGGTGGCAATCACTTATAGACCTCTATTGATTTTAGTTTTTATCTTCTTATTTTTTGTTAAACCTTGGAATTGGCTCATCAATTATTTTGAATTGCCAGATATTGATATTTCTGTATTAAGTGCCTTTGCATTACCTGCTATTGCACTTGGAGCATACTGGCTACTTGGACGATTAGAGTGCTTTACAAAGGACAGTAAAGATCTTAAAAAAGTTAAACTGATGATGAACGCTAAACAAGCCAGCATGATCGTACCTAGCCATAAAATACCGTTAAAGTTTCAAAATAGACTCGTTCAGTGGTTTGCTAAGAGTAATTTACAACATTTCAAAAAGAGAATTGAATCTGCTAAACCTATGACTAATAAACAACTAATAGCTATTAGTTGTCAGGGGGAATACAGTGTGGGTCCATTGACTTATCTGTTGTGGTTAGGCGCTGCTATGCTGTTTTTATTATCAGGGAATCAAATAGATAAAAATTTTAGTGAGTTTTTTTCTACATCAATTTTAGCAGTGCCATTGATTCTTGTTGTCCTAAGTAGCATTTCATTTTTTCAAGTTGTGTCATCTAAACAGAGCCTACTTAAACGATTAGCAGTGATGCCTTGTTTTAATGATAAACAACGTTTCTCAACAGCGTTCATTAACTATGTTTTGGAAGAACAATTAAAGTTGTATGTGTTTATGTCGTTAATTCTTGTGATGTTTAGTTATATATTTGAAAACTTTACTTCGACGTTACTAATCAATTCACTGGTGGTTAGTTTGATGGTGAGCTTATTTAATGTAGCGATCATGTTGTGGGCATGGACGATGGAAAAACGTATTGATAGTTTGGCGGTTTGGTTAATGTTTACCTTTATGATTGGGTCTAGCTTGTTATTAGTATTCGTGGTGAATTTTAATGTTTTACTGTGGGAAAAATCAACATTTATTGTCATTTCACTGTTTATATTGAGTTTATTTAGCGTTAATGTTTTTAATTGCTATCGAAAAAATTCAAGATGTATCTAATCACTTGAATTGATGAGAGTGAGGGTTAAATGCTAAATCCTCATTTGAATTTTTAAATTATAACCCTCTAGCGCGTTAAGCAATTAAATATATCAAATCCCCATCTTTTTCTTCGTCTTAGTTGTTGCCATGGCAACACTGGGATCATCTGGCCAAAAATGGCGTGGATATTGGCTTTTCATATCTTTTTGCACCGCGGCGTAACTTCCGTGCCAAAAACCGACAAGATCTTTGGTTAGTTGAATTGGACGTTGGGCGGGTGAGAGCATTTCGACTAACACGGGGAGTTGATTGCGACCTACTGTTGGGTTGGTCATAGTGCCAAACAGTTCTTGGATGCGCACCGAGAGTTTCACTTGACCGCTATCGTCGTAATCTAGACGAATATTCGATCCGCTGGCGACTTTTAGATGCGTTGGATAAAGCTGATTGAGCTGTTGCTGTTCATTCCAATCTAAGCGTGAAAGTAGGGCGTCGGTGAGGTTAAGCTTTTTAAGTTGGGATAATTTTTTAGCGCCATCAAAAAAAGGAATTAACCATTCATCAAGGCTTTCTAACAATGCCACTTCACTATAGTCCGGCCATGCATCTGGCTCGTTTAAATGAGCGGTTCGAAGGCGCTGCAATAGCTGGCATTGTGCTTTATTTAAATCTAAATAAGCGAGGCCTTTACTACGTAATCCTTGGCATAGAGCATGGTTGAATTGTTCAGTATCGATATTAGTCAGCGGTTTTTCTCGAATGACTAATTGACCGAGTTTTACTTGTTCTAATGCAATTACGCGTTGTTGTTTGTCATTCCAAGCAAGTAGATCGTGGTTTTTAAATAGACCTGCCGATGTGTTTTCTAGCTCGTCGATATCAAGAGTAGCGGCTAAAAAAATACGGGCTTGGTTGCTAACTGCGGCAAAGCTTATGAGATCGGCAACTACGATAAAATCGCCGGCTAGGTGACTGTTGTTAGGCAGTGCTGCGCCAAAACCATTCGCTAATTGGAAATCTTGACTGTTGGAACGGCGCTTTGCGATGCGATCAGGGAATGCGTGGGCGAGTAACAAACCGCAGTATTCGCTAGTTACGTCTGAGTAATTACAATTTAAGTGTTTAGCAAATTTTGCCGCATTGGATTTGACTAATTGCTGTGATTTATTGAGGTTTTTACCATGCGCTAAAAAGTTAAGCTGGTTTGCAATATCTAATTCATTATTTAGGGCATTGGTTTGATCAAGCATCGCGGCCAACCATGCTGCTGTTGCGCCTAAATTATTTGCTTTGGCAAATAACATCATGTGAGCGAGGCGAGGTGAGCTCCCAAATTGATAAATCTCTTTACCGTGTTTGGTTAGCTGGTATTTATCATCAATAGCGCCGAGGCTAATTAGTAAATCGCGCGCTTGTTGTAGATTGTGCTTGGGCGGCACATTAAGCCACTGTAGTTGTGATGCATCGCCAACACCCCATTTTGCCAGTTCGAGGGCTAGTGACAGTAAATCACTTTGTTCTATTTCAGGCACATCATATTTGGCTAATCGCGCCTGCTGTTCTTGTGGCCACATACGCCAGCAATGGCCGGCTTGGACACGACCAGCGCGACCTGCACGTTGAATAGATGACGCTTGAGAAATCTGCTCTTTCGACAGTTTTGTGACGCCATTGTTGCGGTTAAAAGTTGCTTTATTTGCCAATCCGCTATCAATAACAACGCTAATACCTTCTATGGTAATAGAGGTTTCGGCAATATTGGTGGCAAGTACGACTTTACGTTGCCCGTTTGCCGTTGGCGCTATGGCTTTGTCTTGAGCATCATTTTTAAGTTGCCCATATAGCGGTAATATATCGACATTGTCAGGTGTCTGATTTAACAGACTAGCGGTTTTATTGATATCGCTAGCGCTGGGTAAAAACACCAGAATATTGTCATTAAAATCGCTAATTGCTTTTTCTACAAGGTTTGCGACCTGTGGTGGCAGTGGCGCTTTGGTATTACGCGGAAAATAGCTGATGGTAACTTCAAAGCTGCGACCTTCAGAGGTTATTACGGGGGATTGCGGTAACAGCTGACTCAGTTGTTCGCTATTGAGGGTAGCCGACATAATAAGTAGGGATAAATCATCGCGATAGGCTTCTTGAATTTCAAGGCAAAATGCCAGTGCGGTGTCGGCGTGAATGCTGCGCTCGTGATATTCATCGAAAATCACTAATCCCACATCTTCTAGCTCAGGATCGCTTTGTAGCATTCGAGTGAGAATACCCTCAGTGATGATCTCAAGTCGCGTATTTTTACTGACATTAGTTTCACCTTTGACGCGGTAACCAACGGTTTCACCCACGTTTTCGCCTAGCTGTTTTGCCACAAAACGGGCGATATTTTTAGCCGCTAAGCGCCTTGGCTCTAGCATCAAGATTTTCTGACCTTGAAATTTTGCATGGGAAAGGAGCTTTAAAGGCAAATAAGTAGATTTACCTGCACCCGGTGGTGCTTGCAAAATCAATTGGTTATGGTTTGTAAGTTCGGCGTTGATGTCTGGAATAACGGCATCAATAGGCGGTAAATTCACGCATTTTCCTTAGCTTGTTCGTCAAAGCTACCATGAGCTAGAAAGTGAAGCATTTGTTTAATGATGTTGGGACTAGCAAGCATATTTCAGTTAGCTTTTAGCGAGGTGATCAAATCTAGAATGCCTTCACCTGTAGTAAACGTGATGTTGACCTTGCAATCGATTAATAATAGTTGCCTTTGGCTATAAATAAAATGGCGAAACGCTGTTGTCGCAAACGGTTTAGTCAATTGATTCATCAATTTATAACCCCGAAAATATTTCACTCAGTTTAGAACAATTCTTTCATTGTAGAAACCAAAAAAACGCTACGTTGATCAATATTCTTTTAGGTTTAGACTTTTGTTTAGCAGACCGAACCATTAGTCTATGAAGAGCATAAAACATTGGTTTTTATCATCTTAATAATGCTATGTTTATTTGTAGCTGTTCAGTGTTTTTCTGTTTTGTGGTTGAAAGAGCTCATTTATATCAATAAATTTCGCGCTTTCTCCTAGAACTTATATCAATTCCGATATTTAAGAGGTCTTGTTGTGTTTAGGAAGAGTTAATGAGAACAAGGCGCTTGATTGAGCAATAGCCCGCCATTGAGAATGATAGCAACGCGGTTGTCTACCGGAAGTAGGTAAGGGGCGTGAGCAGGACGCGGTGGCCTTATTGTAAATTCTAGCAAACACAGCTGGGCTGTTATTTATCGGAGTTGGTATTAATGACATTAGGGCTAGCAAGCATAGTCGGGGGAGTCGTTGGCAGGGTGATAAAAGCGTACAGCAGTTAGATATTGTAAAACATAGGATTATTCACTTGATTCAATAATACTATTTAGTCGTAAAGCTAGCTAATAAAGTGTTGGTTTTTTGTCCGCTAATAATGTTATGTTTATTTAACAAGGTAGTGATGAGATAAGAGAAGGGAAAGTGACTAAGCGTTTAAAATTTATAATTTTTTTATTGTTAATCTTAAGTGGTGTAAAGCCCAGTTGGGCAGTTCAAGAATGTGTTATGAACGTTGGCTGGATGGAACGACCTAGCTATCAATACGCCGATAAACGGAACAAGCCACAAGGTTTTGATATAGATTACGTTAAAGAGTTATCAAAAGATTTATCGTGCGAGATTGTATTTAGGAGAATGCCTTGGTTTAGGCAGGATAAAGAGATGCTAGCAGGAAGAATTGATATTCTACTTGGAGCTCTGTCGACTGGGCAAGAAGATAATCAAATCATAGTGAGCGATAGTTATCGGCAAGATCCTATTGGTTATTATGTGTTGACTAAAAATTTTGACACTGTATTAGATAAAAATATCACTGAAATTCTAAATGAAGGGGCTAAGCTAGGTTTGATTACCCATGATACTCGCAGCGAGGAGATTCATAAACTAATGGGGAAACCATTTTACAATAACAGAATTTTCTTAATTGAATCAGCACAAGCTTTATTGCGAAACCTAAATTTGAATATGATCGACGGTGTCATGCTTCATGCTTCAGAGATAGATTATTTGCGCATGGTAAACAACCCACTTGTTAAAAATATTAAGCTGGTCCCCCACCTTTCATTTATGAAAAAAGCACATTTAATTAGTGGCACGAAATCCCCTTTAGGGGCTGAATTTATGACAAGAGTTAATACTAGTATTCAAAGGTTGAAAGACAACGGGGTGACGAATAAGCTTCTAATGAAACATGTACCAAGTCACTTTAAGATTAAAAATCAATAAAAGGAAATAACTCATTATTACTAGTAAACATTTAAAAAATGTAATATTAGCATTGTTGGTGTCGATATATTCGTCAGTTTCCTTTGCCGCGCAAGGCTGTGTTATTAAAGTAGGCTGGATGGAAAGACCCAGTTACCAATATGCAGATAAGCGAAAACGTCCACAAGGCTTTGATATTGATTACATGAGAGCTGTAGGAAAAGACCTATCTTGCGATATTGAATTCAGACGTTTGCCATGGATCCGTCAAACAAAAGAAATGAAAGCAGGAAGCATTGACTTATTGTTGGGCGTATTTAAAACAGGAAAATCCAGTGGAACAATGGCGCTAAGCGATAGTTATCGCAACGATCCTGTAGGGTTTTATGTTCATAAAAGTGATGTAAAGCTCATTGGACGAAAAAGCATTTCACAGTTAATGGAAGGTAACTTTAGGTTGGGTATTATTGGTCATGATACGAAGAGTATAGAAGTAGCAAGGTTACTTAAGAAACCAAGATATCAGAGAAAAATTTCCAAAATAAAATCGGCACAAGCATTGCTAAGAAATCTTAATCGGAAGTTGATTAATGGGGGGATGTTACATTCTGCTGAAGTGGATTACCTTCACTCGATTAATGACCCTATGGTAAGAGATTTAAAACTGATCCCACACCTTTCTTTCACTAAACCCGTCCATTTTATTACGGGTCGAGACGCACCGCGAGGATTCGATTTCTTAAAGACAATTAACGGTAGTATTAAACGACTTGAATCTAAAGGTATTACGAACCAGTTGTTACGAAAACATGTTCCAAGTGACTTTGAAATTCTTATACAAGAAAAGTGATTTTATCCTGCTTTTAATCCTCATTTGTGTTTTCGAGAATGCCCAGATCTATTGAGACTGAATATTAACGCATCAAAAGCCAGTAAATTCACACACTTTCCTTTGCGTGTTCTTCAAAACTACCATGAGCTAAGAAGTAAAGCATTTGTTTGATGACGCTGGGGCTAGCAAGCATTGTCGGGTGAGTCGTAGGTAGGGCAATAAAATCTGACATACCCTCAACTTTAGTGGATTCGACACTTACTTTACCGTCGTCGTCACCGGGTAATAGTAGTGACAAAAAGGGATTAATACTCTTTGAGCCTGCAATAACGCCTAATTCAAAACTTACGGCGCCTAAGTTATTAGGCACATCTGTTTCTGAGGTGCCTAAGGCTAATCCTGCTGGACCTGCAAGTTGTCTAAATAGATACAATTTACGATACATATCAATTACTTCACTGCCTTTATTCGGCGTACCTAACATAACGACTCGTCCTAGTTTTTCTAGCGAGTTTTCTTTGAAGTATTGGCGTACCAGAATGCCACCTAGCGAATGTGTTACAAAATGAATGACTTTGGCGCCCTTGGCTTCACATTCAAAAATACCTTGTGCAACAGCAAGCTCTGCCAATTCTTTGATGGATTTGTCATTAGAAGGGTAGTCAATATTTACGACCTGATATCCAGCGTGTTGTAGGGCAAGTTGTAATACCAGCATCGATTTATCAGTGCGTCCCCAACCGTGGAGCAGTACGACAAATTCTCCTGTTTTTTTGGTCATAATAATTCCTTATTCGATGGCGTAATTACTTGAGTTGGCGTAATTATTTGTTTTAGTGGCATATCCCACGGCTGAACATATAGCTTGTCGATTTGTTGGCAATCGTGTGCAATGCCGATGGTTGTTATATGTGGATTGGCGGCGAGTGTTCTGTCGTAATATCCACCGCCCATTCCCATGCGATTTCCGCTCCCATCAAATGCTACCAATGGCGTGTAAATAATATCTATTTCACCTGTTGGGAGCACTTTAGTGACATCGAGTAGAGGTTCACTGATTCCGTACTTATTGATACACATTTTTGTTGTTGGCTGATAGCGTAAGAATAATAAATTTCCCGCACTAAACGGATGAAGCACAGGAAGATACACTTCAATATCCCGCCGCCAGCAACTCTCAATAAATTGCGTAGGATTTATTTCTCCATCACTTGCTAGGTAGATAGCAATGCGCTTAATGTCTCTGGCTAACGTTGAGTTAAGCTGCTGGGACAATAAAGTAGCCGCTGTGAATTGCTCGTCACTGGTCAACGAATTTCTACGCAGGCGAATCGTTTTTCGAAGCGCTTTGATGACAGATTGTGAATCAGGTTGGGACATATAAGTTCATAGATTTTCAATGTGATATTGTCAGTGTAAATGAAATGCTGTAATGGATAAATGATAAATAGGCAGACAATAAAAAGGTGCATATGCTACGCCTTCTCGTCGAACGTTAATTAATGGTCTGATATCGTAAATAAGAGTTTATTTTTCAACTAGTTAAACTCTGAAGTACTTAATGTGGAAAGAGTTATGTTTCAGAAGGTTACTATCAAAGTTTTATCATTGGCTACTTTTGTTATTTGGGCATCAACACTGCCTATTAACGTTAACGCAGTAGAAAGATGCACGATGTATGTCGGTTGAATGGAACGATCTAGTCATCAATACGCAACTCGCTCAGGTAATCCCGCCGGCTTTGGCATTGCTTATGTTAAAGCGTTGGCGCATGAAATGTGATATCACGTTTAAAAATATGCCTTGGTAGAGGCAAGATAGTGATGTTGTGGCTGGTAGATTGGATATTTTATTAGGGGCGTTGCCAGACGGTTACAATGGAGAGTCGGGAGTTAATTAGGTAATTAATGGATATAAAGAATTAAACTTCCCACTTTTTGTCTCTGAGAAAGATCGCTGTGGATATTGGTCCTCGAACCAGACGGTTATAATGGAGAGTCGAGAGTTAATTAGATAATTGACGAAATGAATTTGATAAAACTTCCCAAAGTGCCGCTGTGAACATTGGCCCTCGAACCAGACGGTTCAAGGCGGGAGTTAATTATCACCGCAGGCTTCCCGGTGCATGCCGGGCTTGCGCAATAGTAAAGGAATTAACACCCTTGGTGTGTATATTGGCTCGGGAACTCAGAACACTGACGAACACCCCAGGAATTGAATTTAGTATATGTCAGCAAATCGTTCTTGTTAATGGCAAATTGCCCTTTTCTTGTCCAACTACTATCAATATTGATCTAACTGATGGTTTTATGGACGAAAATTTTATTTTCAATTTTATGTATTTCTACCACCTGATAGAATGAGCATCAATTCGAATCGTTAAAGGTGGCATCATGAGCCAAAGCACAGATCAAAAAGTTTCATGGCAACAACTATCCAGCGCATTAAACATGGCAGAATTAGGTGCAACACCAAGTGAATGTCATGGGGTCATTTGCGGATTAATTTGTGGTGGCATCAATGTAGAAGATAACTCATGGTCTGGTGCTTTTAACGATTTAATGAATGATGGGTTGGGATTGCCAATCGATCTAAAAAACTTACTTAAAACATTGTTTGATGCCAGCGTAAATGAATTTGTGAGCGGCGAATATCAAGTAAAGTTATTATTAAATGAAGGCAACACGTTAAGTGACACTGCATTATCGTTAACTCAATGGAGTGAAAGCTTCATGGCAGGTTTTGCGATTGGTAATGAATCTAAAAAGAAACTAACTAAAGAAATTACAGAAGCGCTAGGTGACTTAGGACAAATCAGTCAACTCGATACTGAGATTGAAGACGATGAAGAGTCTGAACGGGCTTTTGAAGAAATCTCAGAATATGTGCGTTTAAGTGCTATTTTATGTTTCTCAGAATTTGGTCAAAAGCCTGAGCCAGTAAAAGATAAGAAGAACTTACACTAATGATCAACCAATCATTTTTTGCAAACCGCCGACAATCATTGGCTGAGCAGCTAAGTGACAACAGTGCGGCGATCATTTTCTCAGCCCATGAGAAAACGCGCAGCAACGATACTGAATATCATTTTCGCCAAGACAGCACTTTCTATTACTTTACTGGTTTTAATGAGCCAGAAGCTGTGTTGGTATTGGTTAAAAAAGACAACGGCTTGCAAACCATTTTGTTCAATCGTGATAAAGACGAGATACAAGAAATTTGGCATGGTCGTCGTTTAGGTCAAGCGGCAGCGCTTGAAAAATTCGACATTGATCAAGCGCTATCTGTCGATGAGCTTTCTGACAAATTACCTGAATTAATAGCGGGTTGTGACACCATCTATCACGATTTCTTTGATGACAATGACGAGTTCGTTGATGGCTTGCTCGAGGCTCTTAAAGCTAATCCAGATTGTAAAGCG